>JAYTKG010000401.1:0-13038 GCA_043730435.1 Acidimicrobiia bacterium
GTGAGGGTACAACTAGTGACAAGACGTTCGTACGCAGCAAGCTGCACCGAACGCCCGCACTGGCGTTCTTTTGTCCTCTCTTCTGTTTTCAAGGAGCCTCAGCTCAGAGCACATGCCGTTGGCAGTGGTGCTCACCCGGGTCGTTCTTGCCGTTAAGGGCTTTCCGGGGCGAGGAAGAATGTATACCTTCCTCAGGAGCCGTGCAAGTGAGCGTTATCGAAAATGACCCCTTTGAAGGTGTTTTTCCCACGTTTTATGAGGAGAAAACGTCCTCTGAGCAGGGCAGATGGAAAGTCTAAAATACTTTCGAAAGAGACGATGTGACTATTGACTCTTACGCCGTTTTGCGTCAGAGTTCTCCGAGCTGCCCCTCGGGAGGCTTCTAGGCCGGTTTCGACCACAAGTGTGGTCATGTCCGCCAACCACGCTGGATCGCCCTGCACCGTCGGGATCTCCTTGAAGACCGCCTCCAGCACCTCTTCTGACGCATCGGCAGGGTCGGACCCAAACAGCACGTCGGCCGCGGCTTCTGCGGTGGCCGCTGCGGCAGCGCCATGCACCATCGTGGTCATCTCTGTAGCCAGGGCTTTTTGCGCGGTGCGCAGGTGCGGAGCCTCGTGGTGGGCAGCCATCAGCGCCTTGATCTCTTCGACCGGCCGCAACGAAAGCATGAGAAGAAGCTTTTTGATGTCGGCGTCCTCAAGCGTTACCCAGAACTGACGGAACTGGTACGGGCTGGTGCGTTCAGGGTCGAGCCACACCGCGCCGCTGGCCGTCTTGCCGAACTTAGAGCCGTCGCTCTTGGTGATGAGCGGGTGGGTCAGGGCGAATGCGGTCTTGCCGAGTGATTTGCGAATGAGGTCGGTGCCAGAGGTGATGTTGCCCCACTGATCGGAACCGCCCATCTGCATTTCCACCCCGTGCTGCTCGAACAGCATCCGGAAGTCGAACGCCTGGAGCAGCATGTAGCTGAATTCGGTGTACGAGAGGCCGTTTTCGCTGTCCAACCGGCTCTTCACGGAGTCCTTCGCCATCATCTGGTTCACCGTGATGTGCTTACCCACGTCACGTAGGAAGTCGAGGATGCCAACGGGCTTGGTCCAATCCGCGTTGTTGACGAGCACCGCTTGCGTAGGTCCGGGCGTGAAATCGAGCAGTTTGGTGAGCTGGGCTTTGATGGACTCCA
Source organism: Acidimicrobiia bacterium (assembly GCA_043730435.1). Classification (GTDB taxonomy): domain Bacteria; phylum Actinomycetota; class Acidimicrobiia; order Acidimicrobiales; family Ilumatobacteraceae; genus JANMCE01. The sequence goes on from JAYTKG010000401.1 coordinate 1,187, forward strand.
CGTTGTGGTTCAGCGAGGCCTCATCGAGGAGGTTACGTTCCTCACTGCGGCCACTCGGGTCGCCGACCATGCCGGTGGCCCCACCTGCTAGCGGGAACGGCTTGTGGCCGGCAAGTTGGAATCGACGCAGCAGCAGCTGACCGACCAGGCTGCCGGCATGCAGGCTGTCGGCGGTGGGGTCAAAGCCGATGTAGACACTAATGGGACCCTCGCTCAAACGTTTGCGGAGCGCGTCGAGGTCGGTCGTGTCATGCACGAGGCCCCGAGCGAGAAGGTCGTCTATCAAGTCCATAGCGAGTCAATGTTCGCGCAACCGCTCCGCTGCCACTGTTGATTAAGCCCGGTGGCCGACCGCGGCGAAGGTCAGGCGGGACGGTTGCGAAGGCGACGGAGCATGCGGGCGTCTTCGAAGCCTGCATCTTTGGCGGCGGATTCCATTGTGGCGCCCTGCCCCAGTTGGTGCTCGGCCCGCTCCAGGCGCAACGCCTGCTGGTAGCGCAGCGGCGTGAAGCCGGTGACCTTCGGCGGAACGATCCGGTCACGGATGATTTGTTGGTTTTGATGCCGCACCTCGATGCAACGGGCGTAGAACGCAAAAAGCCGGGTGTGTTGGCTGGGCCGTCGCATTACGTTGATCGGGATGTCTCAGCCAACAGCCTTTGCGGTTCACGACCTCGACCGCACGAGAGCGATATTGCTGAGAGCAGCGCTCGCACAAATCGTCGTGTCGTCGGAGGACACTTTCCTCGCGACCCCTGCGCCGCTCCTTCTCGATGCGTCGGGCACGAAGCTGATCGGGCATCTGGCCAAGCCCAACAACGTTGGCCGCCACGCTCTGGCCAGCGCCGATGGCGTGCCGTGCATCGCTATCTTCGCGGGTGTGGACGGCTATGTCTCGCCGTCGGCCTATCCGTCGAAGATGGAACACGGCAACTACGAAACGGTTCAGGTGCACGGCCGCCTTCGGCCGAAGCTCTCTTGGCGCAGATGGAATCCGTTCTGCAGCATCCGCGGGCAGCAGGACCGGTGTAGCCAACCTCAAATGCAGGATGCTATGGCACGAACTGCGGCGCGACTTCGGCGGCAGCATCCTTCATAGTCGTTACCGTGACACCACTGTTTTTGATGTTGTTCATGATCTGGTCGACACGGCTGGGGTTGTGCCAGTGGCCGTTGGCGTCGTGCTGACATCGTGGAACATCAGCCAGGCATTGTCGGCTACCGCCTCAGTGATCCACTGCGAAACCTGCGCCGCCGTGGTCGAGGGATCGATGGTCGCTCCCGTATCTCGTACAGCTCATCTCGGAGGAGTTGCCGTCGTTCACCGTTATCGGGAACAATGGGGTGGTTGAGCGGAGCGTTTGGCTGGAGCGTGAGGGAGTAGTCATCAATTTCGAGGAAGCCCACTGCCACGGCACTGTGCCAGATCCTCAGCGCCGTTGCGTCCGCTGATAGCTTCCACGTCGTCTTGTATTGCTCCACACACTGGCCGAGGACAACGGCAACGACCACACCATATACGTCGTCGATCCGCCAGACAGCGAGGTCTCCGCGAGCACTTCGGTCTGCATGTTGGTGCGGTACCAATCGGAGAACCGGTAGTAGCGGCCAGGGGTCACCGCGACCATCGAGGTCGGGAACCACTTCGCATCGCCGTTCGTGAATGCGCTGACGTTGCTCCGAACCAAGCGGCTGCCCGAATGTCCGCAGGTCGCCGGGTAGGCGAAAGTACTGGTGAGGACGCCAAAGGATGAGTTGGCCCACGAGGCCGGTTGCGAGGGAATAGTCCAATTGACCAACGTTGAACGCGGCACGGACCGCCGCTCATCCTGCTTCGTTTCGGTTCAGCTCAACGGAAGCCGGTAGACCTTGGCACCGTAGTAATCAGTCACCCAGACCGCCGAGTCATCAACCGCTAGCCCGCCGTTCGCGTGCTCCGGGCCGTATCGACTGACGACGGTATTCGTGGCGGGGTCGACTTTGACGAGGAGCGCCTCGTTGTTCGTCGTCCACAGATAGCCCCCGCCGAAGGCGATGTCGAACCCGTAATACTGCCCGACTCCGGCGACCTCGATTCGGGCCACGACAGCGTTCGACGCCGCATCGATTCGGATGACGATCTGCCGGTCCTTCTCGAAGGCGTGCGCCCAGATTGCGCCTCCACCACTGACCACACGCTCCACGCTAAAGGAGGGGTCGTTCACCGGCATGGCTATGCGTGCTATCTCGCTACCGTCGGCCGGGTTGATTCGACTGATGACCGAAGGATTGTCGCGAGTCACCCAGAGCGATCCGTACGCGTATGCGATGGAAACAGCAGAAGGCCCCACCACCCACCGAGCGGTGATCTCATTGGTGGACGGGTCAACGCGGAGGAGCACTCGATCGGTCTCCAAACCCAACATCCAGATGCCATCGTCGGCGACGGCAAGATCTGGCAGCACCAATGACACGCTCGGCACCTCACCGGGGACGTCGATCGTGGCCAACACATCTCCCGATGCCAGGTCGAGGCGAGCAACGTTCCAGTGGCTTGTAACGGAGCCGTCACTTGACGGCGCTGGTCTCGTTGTCGGGACCCACATCGAGCCGAAGGCCTGTACGGGTTTGGCACCTGCTTGGGAGTCAGTATTGACCTCGGGACTGCCCACCTTCTCGCCTGTCGTCGCGGCCAGCCGACTCATCGGCCCCCCTTGATGCTCGATCCAGATGTAGTCGGCATCGAGGGAAGCAAAATGGGGCCGCCGATCAACCTCGAAGACCCTTGCGCCGGCGGCTTCGAGATTCTGTACCGGCGGAAGGTTGAGCGGAGGCGTTTCGGCGGTTGGTGTCGAGATCGTCGCTGGAATCGGAGCGCTCGTTACCGGTGAAACATCGACTGTCGCCGGCGAAGCACGACCGGAGGAGGGTGGGGCGGCTGGCGCCGTCGTATCTGAGATGCGCAACGTCGTTGAGCCGAATTGGACAGCAAGGATAAGCACAGTCACCGCCGCGAACAGGGCGACTCCGACAAGACGTGCGGACCGATGACGCGGCCCCATTTCGATGAGCGTGTCCATGTCAAGTACCTCCAGGATTGACGGTTCGTGGGGTTCGGCGGTATCGACATCGTCAGCCAAGTGCGCCGCATCCGCAGCGGCCGCGAGGAGTCGTTCTCGGAGTCCGAGGACGAACGCGGCTCCGGGTTGACGATCCGGATCTGGCGATCGAAGAATGTTGAGCGGATCAGTCATCGTTGCGTTCCTCCCCCGGCGGTATAGGCGTCCCTGAAGGCACGACGAGCTCGGGCAAGCATCGACTCAGTCCCATGAGTGGAGTTCTGAATCAGTTCGGCGATCTGGCCGACCGGCAGGTCATCGAGGTAGCGCAACGTTAGAACCAGCCGATACCGGGGTGACATTCGGTTGAGCACTTCCGTAGCCCTTGCGGCGTCGAGAGGCTGTTGCCAATCATGTAGGTCGTCGGCAATGTTCTCCGCCACGATGCGCAGATTGCGCTCGTCCCGTTCTTGATGGCGCCAGTAGTCAACCAGCTTGTGGCGGGCGATCCCGAGGAGCCAGGAGACGTCCGCCGAACGCGGAGGATGGCGGCGAAGGCCGTCGAGGGCGCCAAGAAACGTATCGGCCGTCAGCTCCTCGGCCGTCGATCGGTCGCTGCAGCGGCGATAGAGATATTTGTAGACCGTACCGACGTGCGCGTCATAAAGAGCTATGAGTTCCTTCGTCGGCTCAGAGGTCAGGCCGCGCGACTCGATCACATCTACTTAGTCGCTCGCCGCGACGACTTTCCGTCGCGTCAGACCAAAGATGTTTCAGCGCCGAGACAAGCAGAGTCATAGCTCTCCTTTATCAACATCGGTCAACCTGTCTGTCAGTCTCCTCCCGAAGTCGAGCCCTGACAAGAGCCAATACGTACGAGCGTTTCGCTAATGACGTCAGGCAACAGACCAGCGCCATGGAGTGTCGACGGCCTTCGTAATGCCGACGCGTGGCCGACGGCCGGACCCGATGGGGGTCATGCCGTCGTCGAAGATACCAATCGGGCCCTTGGTGAGGTCGAGGCCGTTGTGACGGAGGTCGAGGTCGAAGGCGGCGCAGAGTTTGCCGGGGCCGTTCGCAAGATCGCGATCACGACGCGCCCTGGGTCGACGCAGCCGCATTTCTTCGACGCCTTCGAGCGGCTCCACGCCGCGCAGCAGGACGGCTTGGGCCTCACCGACCGGACCGGTCACGACGTTGGCGCAGTGGTGAATGCCGTAGGTGAAATATATGTACAGCACCCCAGCAGGCCCGAACATTACGGCGTTGCGAGGGGTCTGGCCACGAGCTGCATGACTGGCCGCGTCGTCAGTTCCGCCGTACGCCTCCACCTCGGTGATGCGGCCAAGGCACGATCCGACGACCAGGATCTTGCCCAGCAGATCGGGGGCGACAATCGAACTGTGCCGGGCGAAGAACGCTCGACCCAGTCGCTTTCCTCTACTCACCGCCGCCGAGTTGGAGGAGGTCGTCGCCGCCTTTGCCGAGAGTGCCGGCGGCGCGGTAGACGGCGAGTTTGTCGCGGGAATCTTGGATGTCGAGGTTGCGCATGGTGAGCTGGCCGATCCGGTCGAGGGGACTGAAGGCACCCTCGGTCTTTTCCATCGACAAACGCTCGGGTTGGTACGTGAGGTGCGGACCGGTGGTGTCGAGGATGGTGTAGTCATCGCCCCGACGAAGCCGAACCGTGACCTCACCCGTGACCGCAGCACCGACCCAACGCTGCAACGGCTCGCGCAGCATGACCGACTGCGGATCAAACCAGCGACCCTCGTAAAGTAGGCGTCCGAGGCGACGGCCCATAGTGCGGTAGTTGTCGATGGTGCCCTCATTGTGGATGCCGCTGACCAGCCGGTCGTAGGCGATGAACAGTAACGCCAGCGCCGGGCCTTCATAGATGCCACGGCTCTTGGCTTCGATGATGCGGTTCTCGATCTGGTCGCTCATCCCCAAACCGTGACGCCCACCGATGGCGTTGGCTTCGCGGACCAGATCAACCCGTGACTCGAAGGTTTTGCCGTTGATGGCGACCGGCCATCCCTCCTCGAAGCGGACCGAAACGACCTCGGGTTCGATCTCCACCGAGGCGTCCCAGTGACGCACACCCATGATGGGTTGCACAATGTCCATCGACTCGCTGAGCAACTCCAGCGTCTTGGCCTCATGGGTGGCACCCCAGATGTTGGCGTCGGTGGAGTAGGCCTTTTCGGCGCTAGCCCGGTACGGAAGTTTGCGAGCGATGAGAAACTCGCTCATCTCGCTGCGGCCGCCGAGTTCGTTAACGAACGCCTCGTCCAGCCAGGGCTTATAGATACGCAGGTCGGGGTTGACCATGAGGCCGTAACGGTAGAAGCGCTCGATGTCGTTGCCCTTGTAGGTGGAACCGTCACCCCACACATCCACGCCGTCTTCCTTCATGGCCCGCACCAACAACGTGCCGGTGACCGCTCGTCCGAGGGGCGTGGTGTTGAAGTACGTCTTACCGGCGGTGGTGATGTGGAAGGCGCCGCACATGAGCGCAGTCAGGCCTTCATCGACCAGCGCCTCTCTGCAATCGACGAGGCGGGCGTGTTCGGCGCCGTACTCGATCGCACGGGTTGGGATGCCGTCGATGTCGTCTTCGTCGGGTTGACCGAGGTCGGCTGTGTAGCAGTACGGGATGGCACCCTTTTCGCGCATCCACGCGACGGCGGTGGCGGTGTCGAGGCCGCCGGAAAAGGCGATGCCGACGCGTTCGCCGACGGGGAGGGAGGTGAGGACGGAACCCATGTGTTACTTGCTTTCGTTTGAGACGCGCGCCTGGTCGGCAGCGAGTCGAAGTTTGAAGTTAGCCAACTGGACGGCGACAGGCCCAGGCCCGGCCCCGCCGGGCGTGGTGCGACGACGAACGGACACGCCCGGGGCCACCAGCGCGGCAGCCTCCGCGCCAAGGTCGGCGTGAGCCGCCACCAGGTCAGACAAGGGCGCGGCGCCGTCTTCCAAGGAGGCCCGGACAACGGCACCGACGATGGCGTGGGCCTGCCGGAACGGTGTTCCGCTGGCTACGAGCCACTCGGCTAGGTCGGTCGCCGATGAGGTCGGCGAGTCGGCGGCAGCCTGCATCTTCGGCGCGATGATGGTTGCAGTTGCAATCATTCCACTCAGGGCCGAAAGCGCCAGGCTCACCTGATCTACCGAATCAAAGAGGGGCTCCTTGTCCTCCTGTAGATCCCGGTTGTACGCCAGCGGCAGGCCTTTCAGCGTGGTAAGCAGGCCGGTGAGGTTGCCGATGAGGCGGCCGGACTTTCCGCGGGCCAGCTCGGCGATGTCGGGGTTTTTCTTCTGCGGCAGCATTGACGAACCGGTGGCGTACCCATCATCGAGACGAGCGAAACCGAACTCTTCGCTGGTCCACAGCACCCACTCTTCACCGAGGCGGCTGAGGTGCGTGCCGATGAGGGCCAGGTTGAACAGTGACTCCGCTATGTAGTCACGGTCGCTGACGGCGTCGAGCGAGTTGTCGAACACGCGGGCGAAGCCGAGCAGTGAAGCGCTGTACGCGGGATCGAGAGGCAGTGACGACCCGGCCAACGCACCCGCACCAAGGGGCGACACATCCATGCGCTCAAGCGTGGCCAACAACCGATCAACGTCGCGGGAAAACGTCCACGCGTGGGCTAAGAAGTGATGCGCCAGCAGCACCGGCTGCGCTCGCTGCAGATGGGTGTAGCCGGGCAGGTACGTGTCGCCTGCCGCCTCGGCTCGTGCGAGCAACACCTCTTGCAATGCAACGACCCTTTTGGCCACGTCACGAAGGGCTCGCTTGGTCCACAACCTGGTATCAGTAGCGCATTGGTCGTTGCGGCTGCGGCCGGTGTGCAGTTTCGCTCCGGCATCGCCCGACAGCTCGGTGACCCGTCGCTCTACCGCGGTATGAATGTCCTCATCACTGTCCACAAAGACGAACGAGCCGGACTCCATTTCCATCCACACGATGTCGAGTGCGGACAACACCGCATCCCTTTCGCCATCGTTCAACAGGCCAACGTGAGCCAGCATCCGCACATGGGCGCGGCTACCCGTAATGTCGTCGCGCCACATGCGCTGATCAAAGGGCAGGCTCACCGTGTACGCCATGAGGTCCGCCGCAGGACCCGACGCGAAGCGACCGTGCCAGAGCGTCTTGCCGCCGTCATCAGCGATGCTCATGACAGGCCCGCCAGCTCACGCATGGTGCGGGCCAGCTTCTGGCCACCGACCTTTTCGGTGGCAACACAAAACATCGTGTCGTCGCCAGCAACGGTGCCGAGAAGTCCGTCCACGCCAGCTCGATCCAACGCGGACGCAACCACGTGCGCACAACCAGGGGGCGTGCGCAGGATGACGATGTTGGCACTGCACAACACCTCGCCCACCCACTCACTCATCACCCGTCGCAGGTGTTCTTGCGGGGCTTTGCGTTCCGGGGCGAGTTCGGGAATGGCGTAGGCCGTTTCGCCATCGGCGGTACGGACTTTGAGCGCACCGAGCTCATCAAGATCACGGGACACGGTGGCCTGCGTGGCCGTCGTTCCCGCAGCATGGAGCAGGTCAACCAGTTGCGGCTGACTGGTGATGACGTGGCCGGCAATAAGCCGTGCGATCTCCATCTGACGAGACTGCTTGGTTGCCATCTAGCGAACTCCCAGGAGAAAGGCCAGGATCGCCCGGGCGGTGTGCATACGGTTGTGCGCCTCAGGGAAGATGCGACTCTGTGCGCCGTCGAGCACATCTTCGGTCGCTTCCTCACCTCGATGCGCAGGAAGACAGTGAAGGAACACGGCGTCGGGTTCTGCTCGGCCCAAGAGGTCGCTGGTGATTTGATACGGGCGGAACACGGGACGCCGTTCGTCGGCTTCCTTCTCCCACCCCATCGAGTACCACGTGTCGGTGACCACGCAGCGGGCACCCTCAACGGCTTCTTCGGGCCGCATGATGGTGGGCACGTGATCCTCATTGCGAGGTCCGTAGCCTTCGGGACAGCAGGCAACCAGTTCGCCGCCCAGCATCCTGATGCCGCGCGAAAGTGAGCGGGCGACGTTGTTGAACTCACCCAACCATGCGATGCGAAGCCCGGCCAGATCGTTGAATTCCTGACGCAAGGTGAGCAGATCAGCAAGTCCTTGGAGCGGATGCTCATAGTCGGAGAGCATGTTGAGCACGGGCACTTTGCCGGACACAGCGGCCATCTTCGCCACGTTGCGATGATCGAAGACTCGGGCCGCTATCAAGGCGTGATAGCCGACCAACACTCTGGTGAGATCCTCAACCGTTTCGCGCTTTCCCAGCTCGACGGTATCGACAATCGGGTGACCACCCAGTTGTACAACCGCCATCTCCACCGAGTGACGCGTGCGACTGGAAGGCTTCTCGAAGAGCAACGCTGCACCCTTACCTCGAAGCACCTGCGGCAGTTCCCAGCGCTCCGCGAGATCGAGCACATTGGTGAGTTCATCGGGCGTGAGATCGTTAATGGTGAGAAAGTGCCGGGTCACGCCAGCACGTCCCGGATCATGCCGACAGCCGTGGCAATTTCGGCTGACGAGACCGTGATGGGCGGCGCGAGACGCAGCGCGGTGCCGGTCACGGCGTTGACCACAAGGCCGCGTTGCAGCAGCTCATCGGCGACGGGCTTGGCCTCATGGGTGGACAGTTCCGCGGCGATCAAGAGCCCCATGCCTCGCACTTCGCGCACGCCGGGCACGGCGCGCAGCGCGTCCATCAGCTCGGCCCCGCGCTTGGCCGCTAGGGCCGGAGCGTCCAGTCGTTCCATCTCGGCGAGCACCGCCGCGGCCGCCGCGGTTGCGAGCGGCGTGCCTCCGTAGGTCGTGGCGTGGTCGCCCGGCTTGAACGCGGCGGCAACCTCACGCTTGGCCCAGCACGCGCCGATAGGGAAGCCGTTGCCGAGAGCCTTGGCCATGGAAACCACGTCGGGTCGCACGCCGTAGTGCTGGTAGCCGAACCACTCACCGGTACGGGCAAAACCGGTCTGCACTTCATCCACCATGAACAGCAGGCCGCGCTCATCGCACAGCTTGCGGATACCGCGGAAGAACTCGACATCGGCCGGGTTCACGCCACCTTCCCCCTGCACCGGTTCCAGTAAAATGGCTGCAACATCAGGCGAGATCGCAGCCTCGAACGCGGCAAGATCATTCCAGGCCGCATGGCGAAAGCCTTCGGGCATTGGTTGGAATGTTTCGTGTTTGGCGGGCTGGCCGGTGGCGTGCAAGGTGGCCAGCGTGCGACCGTGAAAGCTGCCGTACGCGCTGACGACGGCGTACTTGCCGCGGCCGCCCCATTTACGGGCCAGCTTGATGGCGCACTCGTTGGCCTCGGCGCCAGAGTTGGCGAAGAAAACCTGTCCCCCACCTCCGTGCAGTCGGTCGATCGTGCGGGCCACGTCCCACGCGTTTTCGTTGGCGAACAGGTTGGAAACGTGCAACAGGGTGTTGGCCTGATGGCTGATTGCTTCGGCGACCGCAACGTTGGCGTGACCGAGTGACGTGACGGCAAGACCCGACAGGAAGTCGAGGTAGTGCTTGCCTTCGGAGTCCCACAGTTCGGTGCCCTTCCCGCGGGCAAACATGACCGGTGGGGGCCCGTAGGTGGGCATGATGGGGCAATAGTCGAGTCCGGCGGTATCGAACCGGTGGGCGGTCATTTCGTTTCTCCTTCAACCATGGTGCCGATGCCTTCATCGGTGAACACTTCGAGCAATAGAACGTGTGGAATACGGCCGTCGAGAATGTGGGCACGCCGTACGCCGCCACGCACCGCTCGGGTGCATGACTCGATCTTGGGGATCATGCCGCCCGTCAACGTGCCGTCGGCCATGAGCGCTTCCAAATCGGCCGCAGTTGTTTGGCGGATGAGGCTGCTTACGTCGTTGACATCACGACGCAAGCCCTCGATGTCGGTGAGGTAGACCAGCTTTTCGGCCTGCAGCGCTTCGGCGATCGCGCCAGCCACGGTGTCGGCGTTGATGTTGTACGCCTGACCCTTGTCGTCCAGCCCAATAGTGGCCACAACGGGTATCAGCTCTTCGGCCAGAAGCCGTTGGATGATGGCCGGATTCACGGCACTGACATCACCCACGAAACCGAGCGAACCATCACCGCTTGGCGTGGCCGTGAGCAGCCCGCCGTCTTCTCCCCCGACGCCGATCGCCAATGGCCCGTGCACGTTGATAGCCGCCACGATCTTCGGGTTCACTTCGCCCCGTAACACCATGCGGGCAATGTCGACTGTTTCGGCATCGGTGACGCGCAGGCCGTTGCGAAACTCGCTCTGCTTGCCGAGGCGCTTCATCATCGAAGAAATCTGCGGTCCGCCTCCGTGCACAACAACGGGACGCATCCCGACAGCGTGCATCATCACGATGTCCTGCGCGAACACAGCCAGCGCTTCTTCGTCGGACGTGGCTCCTGCGAGCGCGTTGCCGCCGTACTTCACTACCACGATCTTGTCGGCGAACCTCTTGATGTATGGCAGCGCTTGAATGAGGATCTCGGTTTTTGCCGCGGCATCAGCCCGGCTCACGGGAACAGTCCCACTGCAGCAAGGCCCGCCGTCTCGTCGAGGCCGAGGGCCACATTCATCGCTTGCAGTGCGCCACCCGAAGCGCCCTTGGCCAGGTTGTCGATGGCGCACAGCAGCAACACTGTGTTGGTGCGCTCGTCATAGCGGGCTGACATGTGCACGCTGTTGGAGCCGAGCGTGGCCTTGGTGGACGGCGAGTCCGTCCGCACCGACACGAACGGCTCACCCCGATACTTCCGGGCCAGTTCGGCCAACAGGCCGGCCGTCGTCACACTCTTGCCAGCGGCCGGTCGCGCGTAACACGTTGCGAGGATGCCGCGATTCATTGGGGCGAGATGGGGTGTGAAAAGCACCTGTGCGCCGGTGACCTGCTCGATCTCGGGCGTGTGGCGATGATCGAGCAAACCGTAGGCCAGTACGTCTTCGTTCACGGTGCAGAACAGGTTGTTGTTCTTCGGCACCCGCCCAGCGCCGGACACGCCGGTGATGGAGTTCACGATCACCCCGCTCGGGTCAATGAAGCCGGCTTCCACCAGAGGTTGCAGCACCAGCGACGCAGCGGTCACGTGGCAGCCGGGCGTGGCAATTAGCTCGGCGCCCTTCAACTCGCTGCGAGTCAGCTCCGGCAAGCCGTAAACGGCCTGGGCGAGCAGCGATGGCTGCGTGTGTTCGAACTTGTACCACGTCGGGTACAGCGAGGCGTCCTTCAACCGATATGCCGCCGACAGATCCACCACCGTGCCGACATTGCCGACAAGTTGCGGTGCAATATCGAGAGCAGCCTCGTGAGGCACACCGAGGAACACGGCGTCCAGCCCCTCGCAGGCGGCCGCATCGAACTCAGAAAAGACCAGATTGGGATAGACCGTGGCCAGAGACGGGTAAAGGTTGGTGGCAAGCGTCCCCGCCTGACTGTCGCCGGTGGCGAGCACCATCTCTACATCGGGATGCTGAGCAACGAGGCGCAAGAGTTCAACGCCCGTGTAGCCCGACGCACCAACTATGCCTATTCGCCTTTTCGCAACCATAGACGCATGATCATACACCAGAACGCATGATCATGCACGAAGGGATTTACGGCGCTGCCGCTACTTGCGTTTCGCTGATCACTTCGAAGGGCGGCACACCATCGAAACGGATCTCAACGTTCTTGTAACCAAGATTGGTCAGCATGGCTGTCAGCATCGTGGTGGTATTGGCTTCGGCCTTTTCGCGCAGTCCACTGGCCGTGGCAGCGGCGTTCATCTTGGCTGC
>JAYTKG010000402.1:0-7987 GCA_043730435.1 Acidimicrobiia bacterium
TAGCGGGCCCTTTCATCGAGCGAACCAAGCAGCTCGCCAAGCAGACGGTTTCCGTCGGCTTGCACGAGGGAATCCTCGGGCGAGATCTGATCGGCAGCAATCAGGTCAACCAGCGTGGTGTCGCTGTCATCGCCAACCGTGCGGTCAAGGGAGACGGGGCTGGAGATGCGTTGCAGATTGGCGTGCTCGTCATCAAGATCGGCACCAACCGACGCGGCCTGGCGGAGCGCAGCACGCAGGCTGGCCGAACGATCGCCGGGTAGGCGAACGAGGCTGGCCTTCTGATCAAGAGCCCGACCGATGGCCTGGCGAATCCAGAAGGTGGCATAGGTGGAAAACTTGAAGCCTCGACGCCAGTCGAACTTGTCGACAGCGTGCTCTAGACCGAGGTTGCCTTCTTGAATCAGGTCGCCAAGATCCATCCCCTGGGGGAGGGGGTAGCGGCGGGCGATGGAAACGACCAACCGGAGGTTGGCGCGGATGAAGCGATCTTTGGCCGCAGCGGCGGCACGGACTTTGGCATGGAGGGTCGGATCGACAGAACCGTCGGCGAGTTGCCGGGAGGCCTGACTGCCCTCTTCGATGGCGCGGGCAAGATCACGCTCTTCAACAGAGTTGAGAAGCGGAACTTTGCCGATATCGTTGAGATAGAGACCGAGTGAGTCATTCATAGCGTGTGTTGTAACCGATTCCCCGTCTCGGGCATTCCCATACATGAGAGTGTCGGTTGGCACAACCTTTCTGTGAGGGATTCTCCTGAAACCAGACAGGAACCGGCCGAGTCGTAGACTCGCTGTCTGTGTCCGATGTCGCGCTCAATCTGCCTCCGCGTCCCCGTGTGGGCATTTTCGGGGGCACTTTTGACCCTCCGCACGTCGGTCACCTGGTTTGCGCGGTGAATGTGCGCCATGCGTTGGCCCTCGATGTAGTACTGCTGGTGGTCGCCAATGAGCCCTGGCAAAAGGAAGGCAGCCGCATTATCAGCCCGGCCGAGGATCGATATGCGTTAGTGCGGGCTGCGGTGGGCGAGGTTGACGGGGTAGAAGCGAGCCGCATCGAACTCGACCGTGACGGCCCGAGTTACACGGCCGACACGTTGCGTGATCTGCAGAACGCTATTCCCGACGCTCAGTTCTTTACCATTCTCGGCCGCGACGCCGCGGCCGGGCTGCCGACCTGGGAACGCTTTGAGGAGGTTGTCGCTGGCTCGCGCCTTGTGGTCGTTGATCGCCCGGGTGCGTCGGCACCTCTGCCTACCAGCATGGGTTGGCTGCGCGTCGAGGTGCCTCACCTCGAGGTGTCCAGCACCGATCTGCGGGCACGCGTGTTGGATGGTCGTCCTCTCGATTATCTGCTGACACCGTCGGTCATCGCAGAAGTCACGTCCCGACATCTGTACGAGTTAGCCAAATGAGTGCCGACGCGGTGCATCGCACGCGCATCGACACCCGCCCCGGCCGCACCTCGCTCGTTCTCGGATTGTCGCTTGCGGTCGCAGTTCTCGCGGGTGGTCTCGCGTACCGGGGCCTTCACACCATTCGCACAAGTAAGGAGGGTCGCACGGCGGCTGGGGCCAGTGTATCGGTTCAGCAACTTCCGCTTACCCCGGCGTACCTCATCATGGCGATAGATCGCACCCGACGCCCCGTGTCGTTCGCGGTGCTGGCACCCGCCGCCGCGGGCGGAGGCACAGTCGTCATTTTGCCGGCCACCGCTCGGGTGCAGCTGAAAGCATCAGCCCAGCCCGAACGTCTCTCGGACGCCTTCGCCCGCGGGGGCGCGGCCGAACAGACAAGTGCCGTCGCTCGCTATCTCGGCGTCGAGTTCGCTGGCTCATACGCGGCCGATGAGGCGCTGCTCACCACCATCCTCACGCCGTACGCACCCGTTGACGTCACGCTTGATGCACCGGTCCTCGATACCGACGACAAGAAGTCTGATCGAGTCCTGCATCCCGCCGGCCCAGTCACGCTTTCAGCCGAGGCGATAGCCCAGCTGATGTTGGCGCGCGCCGACGGCGAGTCCGAAGACGTTCGTTTGCCAAGACTGGATGCGTTGTGGACTGCCGTGGCCAAACGTGCTCCGGACGTGGTGCCGTCGGCAGCTCCACCCGGCAGCGTCGACTCACTGCTCGACGGGGTGTTGCGCGGCCCACATGCTATCTATCGATTCGCAGCCGTAAAGGTTTCCGATACTGCGCGAAACCCGGCTGGTATCGACCTGCTCGACATAGACATCATCGACATTCGCACCAAGATGGCACAGATGCTGCCCGGCGCAGTGTCGTCGGCCGACAGCAACGTACGGGTCGAGATTCGCGACCCGTTCCACAACCCGACCCTTGTTCGAGACACCGTGACCCTGCTCACCTTTCTTGGTGCCCACGTTGTCTTCATCCATGAAACGACCGAGCCGCCGCTGCCCACTACGACGGTGCAGTACCAAAACTCAAGCAACCGGGCCCCGGCCGACTTTTTGGCTAACAACATGCAGAAGCCGGCCGCCCAGTTGGCCCCCTCGCCCATCGAAAACATCGATGTCACGATCGTCTTGGGAACCGATATGCGCGACGAGTCGGCGGCGCGCATTGCCACTTCGACCCCCTCGACCGCTACGGTCGGGTCCACCACCAAGCCATGAGGAACCGTTTTGAGTAACCAACGTCGGCCGATGGTCGCCAGAGATACTGTCGCCGAGTGGGCCATTACCGCTGCTCAGGCCGCAGACGAAAAGAATGGCACCGACACCCTCATCCTCGAGGTTGGCAAGGTGCTGGCCATCACCGACATGTTCGTTGTGACCAGCGCCACCAGCTCTCGGCTCGTGCGCACCATCGCCGACGAAGTCGAAACCAAGGTTCGCGCCGCCGGTGGTGGCGAACCGCTACGGGTCGAAGGTTTGCGGGACGCCACCTGGGTTTTGCTCGACTACGGCGACCTTGTCGTGCACATCTTCACCGAGGAAATGCGCGCCTTCTACGAAATCGAACGCCTTTACAAAGATGTGCCCATCATCCCCTGGATGCCCCTGCCGGTCGCTCCTGACTGAGCAGAGTGAGGCATGTCACAGCAACACTCAGGGTTTTCAAAGGTCTGTGCTGTTAGCTTCATTTTGAAGGCGTGAGGGCGAAAGAATGACTGTGGCAGCGTTAACCGGACCGTACGACACCAGCGAGCTTCCGCGCATGGGCGCAGGACCCGTCACGGTCACTGTCTCGCGGGAAATTGTGCCGGGGCGCGAACGCGAGTTCGAAGTGATGGCGGCGCAGATCGAGCACGACATCTTGTCGTTTCCCGGATGCCTCGGTATCGGTGTCCTTCGCCCCGGGCCCGCTGGCGGCGAGTATCAGATCGTCTTTCGTTTCACGGACCCGGTCAGTCTGCGCCGATGGGAGCGATCATCAGAGCGCGCCAACGCACTGCAGCGCATGCAGTCCCTCGTCATCGACACTCGTGTGCAGCGAGTGCACGGCGTGGAGGAGTTCTTCGAGCTGAGCCGTCTGGCAGTGCCCAAACAGCTCTGGTATCGGCGACTGTTTGGTGATGTGGCCTGGGTCTTCCCGGTGGCGCTCACCGTGTCGCTGCTGGTTTCGCCCCACCTCAACTTTCTTCCGCTTGCCCCCCGGGTGTTGTCCGTCGTGTTCATCATGACGATGGTGATGAGCTTTGGCGTCGACCCCGTCCGCTCCCGAGTGCGCCGCCGAGTCCAGGCCGACCGTATCTGAACCGCAGATCCAGCCTGCCGCCGCGCCAGACTGTGAGCGTATGACTCCTCCTGCGGCGCTGACGATTGCCGGATCCGATTCGGGCGGCGGCGCGGGGATGCAGGCCGACCTCAAAACGTTCGCAGCGCTCGGTGTCCACGGCACCTGTGCGGTCACCGCGGTTACGGCGCAGAACACCGTCGGTGTTATCGCCCTGCACTCGCCGCCAGCGTCGTTCCTCACGGCACAACTCGACGCCGTACTGAGCGACTTCTCGGTTCAAGCTACCAAGACCGGTTTCCTTGCCACCACCGACAACATTGCCGCGGTCGTTGCGCACGCGGATCGGCTCGGCCGACTGGTCGTTGATCCGGTGATGGTGTCAAGCCGCGGTGATCGCATCGTGTCCCAAGCTGCTCAACACGCATACGTGGCCACGTTGTTTCCACGGGCCACCGTCATAACGCCCAACGCACGCGAGGCCGCAATGTTGCTCGGCCGTAGTGTCAGGACTGTTGATGAGCTGCAGGAAGCGGCGAGTGCGTTGCACAATCTTGGCCCCACGGTGGTGGTTGTGAAGGGTGGCGGATTGAGCGGGAAGGAATCGATCGATGCAGTGTTCGACGGTACGTCAAGTTGGTTGTTGCGGGCGCCTCGCGTCGCCACTCCAAATAACCACGGCACCGGTTGCAGCTTCTCGGCCGCCACCGTCGCCCACCTGGCTCTCGGCTTTTCGATGTCTGACGCGCTCCTAGCAGCAAAGGAATATGTAACCGCCGGACTACGCTCCAGTGCGGCGTGGCGGCTGGGCGCCGGGCACGGACCGATCGACCACATGCACCGCTACCGGTTGCAGATGCCACAATCAAGGGATGCGCAGCCGCCTTCCTGACGTCGTTTCCCGAGCCTGGCTTCCTGTAGAAGCCCAACGCCGTGAAGCTGAGATCCTCAACAACTCCGCTGGGGCGTCTCCCGATGAGCTGGAAAAGACGCTGCTCGGTCTGATCGAAGAGAACCGGTCCATCCACAGCGAGCAGTGCGTGAACCTGAACCCCGCAACCAACATCATGAACCCCCGAGCCGAAGCCGCGCTGTCGGCTGGCCTCGGTTCACGTCCCTCGCTCGGCTACGCAGGCGCCAAGTATGAGATGGGCCTGGAAGCCATCGAGCAGATTGAAGTGTTGGCGGCCGACCTCGCCTGTCGCGTGTTCGGGGCCGACTACGCCGAAATCCGCGTGGGCTCGGGCGCACTGGCCAACCTCTACGCGTTTATGGCCACGTGCCAGCCCGGCGATGCCATCATCGTGCCTCCGGCCAGCGTGGCAGGCCACGTCACCCACCGGGGCGACGGCGCGGCCGGACTCTACGGCCTGAAGATTTACGAGTGCCCGATCGATCCGGTCAAGTACACGATCGACGTCGATGGCCTCGCGGTGCTGGCGGCCGAGGTGCGTCCGAAGTTGATCACCATGGGCGCCAGTTTGAATCTGCAACCGCATCCGGTCGCGGCGGTGCGCGAGGTGGCCGACTCGGTCGGCGCCGCCTTGTTGTTCGACGCAGCCCACGCGTGCGGCATGTTCGCCAGCGGCCAATGGCCGAGCCCGCTCGACCAGGGCGCCGACCTCATGACCATGAGCACCTACAAGAGCCTCGGCGGGCCCGCCGGTGGGTTGGTAGTGACCAACCGTGCCGATCTGGCCGAGCGCCTGGACGTCATTGCCTACCCCGGACTCACCGCCAACTTCGACGCCGGGAAGTCAGCGTCGCTCGCGCTCACGTTGCTTGACTGGGTCGAATTCGGCGCGGCCTATGGCCAGGCCATGGTCGATGCCGCTCAGGCGCTGGCCGTCGCACTCGACGCGCTCGGGTTGCCGGTTTTTCGTACCGACGTCGGCTTCACACAATCCCACCAGTTCGCTGTCGATGGCGCGCCGTGGGGTGACGGGCACCAGGCCTCGCTGCGGCTACGCGAGGCCAATATCCTGGCGTGTGCCATCGGCCTTCCCAACGCTACAGAGTGGAGCGGGATCCGCTTTGGCACCCCCGAAGCCGTCCGCTGGGGAATGACCGCGGCCGACATGCCCGAACTGGCCGCCCTCATCCACGACGCCCTCATCACCGATCCGGTCGCCGTCGCTCCTCGCACCACCGCATTCCGTTCCCGCTTCCGCGAGCTGCACTTCGTGCGCTGAGGATCGACCGGTGCCGGGGACAGGCTGCCAAGATAGGAGGATGGCTGAGGATCTTGCCCCGTTGAACAATCGCGTCACGCAAATGTTGGGCGTGCGGTATCCGATTGTGCAGGCGCCTATGGGGTGGATCGCCCGAGCTCAGCTGGCCAGCGCGGTATCGAACGCGGGCGGATTGGGCATCATCGAAACGTCGTCGGGGGAGCTCGACAACGTGAAGATCGAAATGGCCAAGATGGCTGACCTGACCGACCAGCCGTTCGGCGTCAACATCGCTCAGGCCTTCGTGCGGGACCCGGGCATCGTGCAGTTCGTGATCGATCAGGGCGTCCGTTTTGTCACGACGTCGGCGGGTGACCCCACCAAGTACACGGCACAACTGAAGGCTGCCGGGCTAACGGTATTCCACGTTGTTCCTACGCTGGCCGGCGCGCTCAAAGCCCTCGACGCTGGTGTCGATGGCCTCGTCGTAGAGGGTGGCGAGGGCGGCGGATTCAAGAACCCGCGTGACGTGGCCACCATGGTGCTGCTGCCGTTGGTGGCATCAAAGGTAGGCGTGCCAATCATTGCGGCTGGCGGCATCATCGACGGTGTATCAATGGCTGCCGCGTTCGCGCTCGGGGCCGAAGGCGTGCAGATGGGGACGCGGATGGTTTCGGCCGCCGAGTCACCGGTGCATCACAACTGGAAACAGGCCATCCTCGACGCGGCTGAGACCGACACCGTCTTCCTCAACCGCCACAGCCGTCCCGGTCTACGGGCGCTTCGCACGCACCTCACGACCGAGTTGGAGAAGGTGGAACAGGTCGACCTCGGCATCTTTGCACGCGCCCTTGATCTGTACTTCGGGGGCGACATGGAAGCCGCCATCGCTCTCACCGGCCAAGTCGCCGGCCGCATCGATTCGATCGAAACTGTCGCCGACATCATCACCTCAACCATCACCGGCTTTCGCCAACGCCTTCGCTCGTTGCAAGGCATCTGACCTGGCGTATCGATGCCATCAAGCGGCTTGATCGGCGGCTCGGTTAGCCTCGTCGGCGATCGCTGACGAAGGGGACGAGACGATGAAGGCAGCAGTGTGTCGGGAGTTTGGCGCGCCACTCCAGATTGAGGACATCACCATTGCCGACCCCGGTCCGGGCGAAGTAAAGGTGAAGATGAAAGCGGTGGCGATTTGCCATAGCGACATCACCTACGCCGACGGTGGCTGGGGTGGCACGCTGCCCGCGGTGTACGGGCACGAAGGCGCAGGCATCGTGGAAGTGGTTGGCGATGGCGCGCACAACGTGAAGGTCGGCGACTCGGTTGTTGTCACACTGATCCGGTCGTGCGGCCACTGCCACGGTTGCTCGATGGGGCGTCCGGTCACGTGCGACACCACCTTCCCCCTCGACGTGCACACACCACTGCACACTGCAGACGGCCACGACCTCGTGCATGGCATGCGCACCGGCGCCTTCGCCGAGTACACCGTCGTTCATCACTCGCAGCTGGTTGTGGTGCCCGCTTCATTGCCGTCCGACGTTGCCTCCCTTCTCGCGTGTGGGGTGATCACTGGCTACGGCGCGGTGGTGAATACCGCGCAGGTCGAAGCGGGTAGTCATGTCGTCGTGTTCGGCTGCGGTGGGGTCGGCTTAAACAGCGTGCAGGGCGCTCGGCTCAGCGGTGCTCGCACCATTACCGCTATCGACCTTGCCGATAACAAACTGGAAGCCGCCCGCACCTTTGGTGCGACCCACACGGTCAACGCCCGTGGCAACGTGGTCAACGAGGTGATGGCCATCACCGACGGAAGGGGAGCGGACTACGTGTTCGTCACCGTTGGGGTGAAGGCTGCGTTTGACCAGTCGTACGCGCTGCTGGCCAAGGCAGGGGCGGTCGTGCTGGTAGGCATGCCCCCCACTGGTCAGAACTCCGAGATTGATCCGTCCACCATTGCGGCCTACAACCAGCGCATCCTCGGTTCGAAAATGGGATCGTCCCGGATCGCCATCGACATTCCCAACTTGGTTCACCTCTACCAGCAAGGCCGTCTGAAGCTCGACGAACTCATCTCCGGCCGTTACCCGCTGGAAGACATCAACGAAGCCAT
>JAYTKG010000403.1:0-9018 GCA_043730435.1 Acidimicrobiia bacterium
CACGTGACCACCGGCCTCGTGGCCTTGGGCGATCACATATGCGCAGCCAGCGTCGACCGCAGCACGCGCTTCATCGACGGTACCGACCTGCCAACCGACGATCTTGCCTGGCAACACAAGGTCTGGATCGGGCCAGCCGTAGAAATACTCGATGATGTTCAGCCGCTGCGAGATGACGTCAAGCGTCTCCATCGACAGATACGGCACAATAAATCCGCCGCCAAACACGCCGCTCGTGATCGCTTCGATCTCATCGATCTGTTTGTTCGCGTCGGTAATCGAACTACGGCCGACGGCCATCATGCCCAGTGCACCAGTGTTGGCCACGGCAGCGACCAGACCGGGAGTGGCGACTCGGGTCATGGCCGCCATCTGCAACGGCAGCGTGGTGCCCACCAGTGAGCAAAAAGCGTTCATGATTCCTCAGTCCGAAAATTGTAGGCGTGCCACTCGATGAGCAGCCCGTAACGCATGGTCCAAAATTCGCCAGCCTTGCTGCTGACCACTGCACCATCGTCACGGCGATAGCTCGACTCCCATTCCACGCAGATGGTGTCACCCTGCGCGGCGCGAAGCGTCTTCTTCAATCGGTAGTCGTGCCGTACAGACGACGAGCCGAAGCCGAGTTTGTCGATGTGGAACTGCTTCGCCTCGGCCAGCCCCGAAGCGACCTTCTGGCCGTTCCAGTAGATGACGATCTGGGGGTGCAGCATCGGCATAATTGCGTCGAGGTCTCGCGAGCCGTAGGCCGACTCGGCCATGGTGACCAGACGCTGCGCCTCACTCCGCGGCACCAGTCCAAGCAATTCCCGAGCGCGTTGGAAGCCGGGTTCGCGATCGAGCGGATCGATGTGCACACCGATCATGCCGACAGCTCGGGCACCCTCGATGCATTCGGGTGTGTCGTCGAGGAACACGATGTCTTCTGGCGGCAAGCCGAGCTCCGCGATCACCTTCAGGTAGCCCTCGGGTGCGGGCTTGCGATGGCCGATGACCGTGGCATCAACAAAGGTGTCGTGGCCTTGGAGCGCCGGCTGGCTCGTTGACCACGTGAGCCCCGATATGCGCACAAGGTCGTTGCTGAGAATGCCGGTCTTCACGCCTGCGGCGCGCGCTTCGGCCAGCAGTGCGAGCGCGTCCGAGGCGAAGAGGTTGGGAACCTTCTCAGGCAGATCGGCAAACATCGCGATGCCATCGTCGTACCCGGCTGCCTGCGCTTTACGGTCCCAGTAGGGGTCCAAGCCGAGTTCGCCGCGCAACACAGCCTGCCAGTCGGGATCACCTTCGGGCGCGTACGGACCCCGGCCCACAATGGTGCGGCCGGTGGCGCGTTCGAGGTCATCGAGGACTTCCCAGTTCGACAACATCATCACGTCGCCAACGTCAAATACCAGCGCCTTCGTCACCGACGCAGGTTAGACGGCCCTTGGTCGACGCCGGAAATGGTTGGCGTCCTGAAACCACAGCCGTGCCAGACGCAGGTACGATGCCTGCGATGACGGGGCGGTGGACACGACGACAACTGCTCCGGTCCGGAGCCGGTGGCGGCTCGCTGATCGCAGCCGGTATTGGCATCAACCAATGGGGCCGCCTCATCCGCGCCAGCGAACCGACGCCGTGGGACGAGCCCACTCTGGTGCGCCCGTTTGCCGATGCAACCGGGTCACCTAAGTATGACCAATCCTCGGCGGCGTTTGCCGAGCAGATCTCGATACAGCCAGGGCATCCGCTGATCGTGCGTGCTCATGCACCGCAACGCGTCGACGTCTCGATTGTTCGCGTCGGCGAGTCGCAGCCCATCTTTCAGCAGCGCAACCTGGACGTGCGGTCGACAGTAAACGATCCGGCAGCGTGGCCCGTGTTGTTGCACATGCAACGAACTGAGAAGTGGGCGTCAGGTCTGTACCTCGTCGTCACGCGGCCGACGCACGGACGAGGAGAGCTTCGTTTCGCCCCGTTCGTCGTTCGACCAGCAGAACCGCCGTCCGGCATCGTCGTGCAGGTTCCGTTCACGACGTATCAGGCCTACAACGGTTGGGGTGACAGCAGCCTCTACAAGTTCAACTCACGGGAGGGCGCTGCCACCACCGTCAATCTTGGCCGCCCTTTCGACACGTTCCAGGGTGCGGGTTTCCTCTTCTACGGTGACTGGCAATTCGCCCGCTGGCTTGCTCAGGAGCGCCGCACCGTGACCTACGTGACGAGCTACGACCTTCATCGTGACCCAGGTCTCCTGGCGAACGCGTCGCTGTTTGTCTCGGTGTTCCACGACGAGTACTGGTCGACCCCTATGCGGCGACATCTCGAAGCCTTCGTGGCAAGAGGCGGCAACGCTGCCTTCCTCGCTGCGAATTCAATCTTTTGGCGCATCCGTCTGACCGATACGACGATGACGTGCCGCAAGGCCGAAACCACGGGGCAGGATCGCGATCCTGACATCACCGGGCAGTGGCGCAGCGCGCTCGTTCGCGACCCAGAAGACCTTCTCCTCGGGTCACGCTATGACTCCTACGCTTTTCCCTACGGTCGCGGCTTCGATTGGACGGTGACGGCTCCCGATCACTGGCTATACGACGGGACCAACCTCAAACAAGGTGATCGGATAGGTGGTCTTGTTGGCTACGAATGGGATAACGCCCCCTACCCCAACGCCAAAGGCCTCACGGTCGTCTCGCGCACCGATATCAACATTGACCCATCCAAGCCCCATCGCCATGAAGCCACCATGTTGGTGCATCCGAGCGGCGGAACCGTTTTCAATGCAGGCACAACCTATTGGGCGCGCTATCTGCTCGGCGACAGCACCTTTCGCCGAGACGCGCGTGTCGGACGGATGACGCGAAACGTGCTCCACCGCCTAGGAACCCCTAGCGAAACCGCACCAGGTCGGGGGTAAGTTCGGCCACCGAGGTGACACCGAGCAGCTGCATGGTGCGAATGAGTTCGGTGGACAAGATGTCGTACGCCCGCTGCACACCGGCCTCACCTCCGGCCATCAGGCCATACAGGTAGGCCCGACCGACGAGCACGGCTTTCGCTCCCATTGCCATCGCGGCGGCGATGTCGGCTCCCGTTCGCACACCGGTATCCAGCATCACTTCCATGTGCTTTCCGACCTTTGCCACGATCTGCGGGAGCAGCTCGATTGGTGTTGCGGCGCGATCGAGCTGACGGCCGCCGTGATTCGACACGACGATGCCGTCAACGCCCGCTTCAGCCAACAGCACAGCATCGGCCACGGTCTGCACGCCCTTTACGACCAGCGGACCTTTCCAGATGGAACGAAACCAATCAAGATCGGCAAACGACACCGACGGGTCGAACGTCGTGGAGGCAATCTCCGACATCGTGACATTGGTGCCTGCCGTGAGCGTTGCGAACGTGGGGGGCGGCGTGGTCAGAAAGTCGGCCAGCCAGAATGGCCGGGCCGCGCCGTGCAGGAAGGTCTGCCAGGTGAGCTTGGGTGGAATGGTCAAACCGCTGCGAACATCTCGCAAACGGGCCCCTCCCACGGGTACGTCGACGGTGAGCAGCATCACGTCGAAGCCAGACGCTTGTGCTCGTTCCATCAACGCGGCGCTACGGTCACGATCTCGCCAGGTGTAGAGCTGGAACCAGCGGCGAGCGTCACTCGACACTTTCGCGATGTCTTCGGGCGTGGTCGTTCCCATGGTGGAAAGTGAGTACGGAATACCGGCCTTGGCAGCCACCCGAGCGACCGCAGTCTCACCTTCGGCATGCATCATTCGGGTGTAGCCCGTGGGCGCAAACACGAACGGCATCGACGACTCCCGCCCAAGAATGGTTGTGGTCGTGGACACGTTGGAGACATCGCGCAGCACACGCGGCATGAACTCGATTCGGTTGAACGCGTCACGCGAACGTTGGATGCTGATCTCGTCCCCAGCCGCTCCGTCGACGTAGTCGAACACCGGCTTGGGCGTGCGACGACGCCCCATTTCGCGAAGGTCGGCGATGTCCGCAGCCTTGGCCACCTTGCGCTCCATCCGCGTTCCGGTGCCGAACGACGGTTTGAGCAGAGGCGCCAGTTCGGACCAGCGCGGTGATTGACGTTCCATGGTGAGTAGCGTCTTACCATGCGACGCACCGGCCTGGTGGCCCACGAACGATTCTTCTGGCACGACCCGGGTCCCTCCGCCGGTGGACGGCGTCCCGATGGCATCACCCTGCAGGTGGCCGAGCCATCAGATCACCCCGAAACGAAACGCCGCCTGCTTGGTCTACTCGAGGCCAGCGGATACCTCGACAACCTCATTCGTGTGAAACCGCGGGAAGCAACCCCGGCCGAGGTTGGGCGATTTCACACGGCCCGTTACATCAACGAGGTCGCCGCTATGTCGGGCGCCGGCTATGGCGAGGTCGGTCGATCCGCCTACATCGGCGCCGGCACCTACGAGATCGCGCTGCTCGCTGCGGGTGGTGCCATGGAAGCGGTCGATGCGGTGCTCAGTGGCACGGTCGACAATTGTTACGCACTGTTGCGTCCGGCTGGTCACCACGCCGAGGCCGATACTGGCATGGGCTTCTGCATCTTCAACAACGCCGTGCTTGCCGCCATGCACGCTCGGGCTGAGCGAGGCACTAGGCGCATCGCCATTCTTGATTGGGATGTGCACCATGGCAACGGCACGCAGACCGCGTTCTACAACGATCCCAACACGCTCACCATTTCCATTCACCAGGACGGTCGTTTTCCCCTTCGTACCGGCAAGCTCGACGAGCGCGGCGACGGCGATGGATTTGGTTGCAATATCAACGTTCCGCTTCCGCCTGGATGCGGGCACGGCGCGTACGTCGCCACGTTCGAACAGGTCGTTGCTCCGGCCCTCCACGCGTTCAAGCCTGATCTCATCATCGTGTCGAGCGGATACGACGCCGGCGGGTTCGACTCAATGGCGCACATGATGGCCCACTCCGACACCTTCCGCATGATGGCCGAAACTGTCGTGGCCGCGGCTGATCGTCACTGCGACGGCCGACTGGTCGTGCTGCACGAAGGCGGCTACTCCACCTACCACGTGCCGTTCTGCGGGCTGGCGGTCATCGAGACCATGGTCGGCGAGCCGTCAGGTGTGACCGACCCCTACATCTCCCTCGCCAATCTCCCCTACCAAGACCTCCAACCCCACCAAGCTGCGATCATCACCGCAGCGGCCAGCCTTGTCACCGACATTCCGTCCGCGAGACCGTAAAGGCAGATCGACTGTCTGCACCTGGCCAATCATGTGCAGCCGATCGCCACAGCCGCTGCCAGACAAGCAGCCTGCATTTGCTCGACATTTGCACGACCAAGCAGCCGCAACAACTGCGTTCGGGGCAAGAGGAACATGTTGTCAAAGTTTGCAACCGAGTCATTCTTCAAACCAGCCTCAGACCCCAAAGTAACCTCGGTAGAGATACCACGGACCGTCGACGTGATCGGCGCGCAAATGACAGAGTGAAGATGTCGCCCCATTGGATCCCTCGTCACGACGAGGACCGGTCGCTTTTTCTCGCCAACAATGTCGGCGAACCAAACCTGACCTCGAGACGGCTCCGGACCATTCACGGTGCACCGTAGAGTGCTTCGTAGTCCACATCGTCATCGTCAAGATCGAACCGGACCGGCACGCTACCGAACATGGCCTCCTCGGCAGTGGGCGGTCGGCCTAGATACGCCCGCAGGTCACGCAGCAAACGCTCGGACTGCACGAGACGAGCAAGCGCGACATCAACAACCTCCGAAGTGGACGTCAGGCCGAGAAGTTGCGACGCGTCACGCAGGCTCTGCTCATCGATGCTAACCGTTGTCTTCAGCCTTGGCATACTTGGAAGCATACCGTTAGTATGCGGCATTCGCATCTAAGGAGACGTGGACAAGCCGTCCGAAAAAGCAGACAGGAGCGATGCTTGGTAGCATTGTCTTGAATTCAAGACAGCAAAACTAGGAGGTCGCCTGGAGTTCGTGACCCGATCAGCCAGCGATCTTGGCATCGCTTTGGCCGAGTTCCGCACACTGCGAGGAGTCTCACAGGCGACCTTGGCGGGACGCATCGCCGTGCACCGCACCTATCTTTCGAAGGTAGAACAGGGTGAGCTGACTACCGCGATCGAGCGGCTTTGGGCTGCATTTGACGCGCTCGGAGTGGACGTTGTGATCCGAGAGCGGCCGTGATTAGCCGAGGGCGGTGACGGTTCGTTCGGCGATGTTGGGTTCGGGAGGTGAGGACATATCTACCCAGTAGAGGCCGTCGGCCCGCTGCAGCAGCTTCATGTCGATCAGATACCGGCGAATGGTGACGTGGTCTACCTCGCCACCGTCACACCAGACGCGCAGGCGGTCGTTTACCTCGAACTCGTCGTAGGTGCGGCCCGTTTGAAACGACTCGTACACGATGTGCTGAAGCACCACGTGGCGACGGCCCTGCTTGGCTGGCACTTTGATGAGGCGCCCGTCTTCCACAAACGGACGCAGCCCGGCGAGGTTCGACATCACCTCAGTCTAGAAACGACTGGCCCTACGGTGCGACCGCGTTCTTCGAACCGGAACGGGCCCACAGGATGAGCGCGGTGGCGATGAGGCCGCTCACGAAGAAGGCTTGGGTAAACGGGTTGACGGTGCCGTCGTAGGCGTTGTCGATGATGGCGCCGATAACGGCACCGACCAGATTTGACGTGGTGCCCATCACCGCTGCGGCGGCGCCGGCGACGTGTCCGACCGGCTGCATTGCGCCCGAATTCAACTGCGGGAACGCTCCGTTGTGGGCCATGAGCACGATCGTGAAGATGCCGAAGTACAGCCAGAAGTTCGGCTTTCCGTGCGCGGCCGCCGCAACGATCATGGCCGCGAAACACGCAACGGTGTAGGCGATGATGAGGGTGCGAATCATGCGGTGCATGCCGAGGCGTTCCACGTTCCTGCCGATGTACAGCGACGCGGCACCCATCGCGAAGGCAGTGAAGCCGAACATGAGCGGGAAGAGTGACGCTTTGGCAAACACCTTGCCGACAAGGCGCTCGGAACTCGCGAGATATGACGCAAACACGCCGAAGATAGGCAGCATGGCCAGCGTGTAGCCCAGCGAGGTGCGGTTCTGACCAATGGCCTTGGCTGCGACCAACAACTGACTGAGACGCATCGGCTGCCGAGCATCGATGTGCAGTGTCTCTGGCAGTCTCGTCTGCCACCAAAAAATGACGAGACCGAAAAGCGCACACACCACAAACAGGGCCCGCCACGTCATGACCTTGATGAGCAGCGAACCAACGACCGGCGCGATCACCGGCACGATCAGGAAGATGGTCATGGCGAACGCCATCTCGCGACCCATTTCGGCGCCCGAGAAGCGATCTCGGATCATGGCCATGGCGCACGTGCGAAGCCCCGCCGCGCCAAGCCCCCACACGAAGCGGGAGACCAGAAGCAGCGGAAGCGTCGGCGAGAAGAACGCACCAATGGTGCCGAGCACGAAGAGCGCGCAGCTCCATCGTACGACCGGCTTGCGTCCCCATCGGTCAGAGGCCATACCAGCCGGAATCTGGCCAACGGCCAATCCCACGAACATGGCCGTAATCAGTCCGGCCGTGCCGGACGATGCTTCACCGAGCCTGAGGTCACGACGGATGCGATCGAACGCCGGCAGGATCAGATCAATCGACAACGCCGACGCGGCCATCGACAAGCCGGTGAAGGCGCGGAATTCCTTGCTGCCGCGCTGCCCCGCCTGCTGAGAGATCGTTGCGGTCACAGTGTCAGGGTACTTGTCACTCGTCGAGCAGAGCGAACTGGTCAAGGTCGACACCACACACGATTTCACCGTCGAAGTAGGGCCGCGCTCGACTCTCCCAGTCAGCCTCGGTGATCTCATCATCGCCGGGCACTAGGTGAGACATGACCAAGGTCTTCACGCCGGCCCGCTGGGCGATGCGCCCCGCGTCATCGGGCGAGGTGTGCGATTCGGTGAGGTGCTTGATGATGCCGTCCCGGTTGGGCAGCTTGGCCACTCGCTCGGCCAGGAAGGGAACGTCAATAACCTCGTGCACCAGTACGTCGGCACCTTGCGCTAGACGCACGACGTTGTCGCAGGGCCCGGTGTCGCCCGAGATCACAATGGAGCCGGTTGGCGTGTCAACTCGGTACGCCATAGCCGGGAACACCGGCGCGTGTTGCACAAGAATGCAGCTGATCTGTACCCCATTGGTATCGGTGGGGTAGATGATTACGGGGTCCATCGCTGGAGCGCATGACTCCATTGATGTGCCACTGGCAATGACGCCCAGATCGATGTCGGGCGTGTACGAACCATGGCGCACGCTGATCTCATGCACGTTCACCATTTTGGTCACATCGTGACGACCTTCATCGGCGATGCGCGTATTGATGTTGTAAGCGAAGCCGCGAAACAGATGGTCGGTCAAACCCCGAATACCCGGTGTTGGTTCTTCGGGATAGAGCGGCTCCACCACGCGACCGGGCGGATAGGTGGTTATCGGCATTCCGGCCTGACCGGGGCCATAGACCTGAACGGGCTGCACCGGCCAGAAGCCCATCAACAGGTTGGCGTAATCGATGACGTGGTCGGCATGCAGATGGGTGAGAAAGATGGCCGCGACCGTCGAGCCACCGACAGGGCGACGGGCCGGGTGCATGCTGATGCCTGACTTCCAGGCCTGGTGGTGCACACCCTCTCCGCAGTCGATGATGTAGGCCGTCTCGCCGACGACGACGGCGTTCGAGAATCCGAACCGCGTGTTCTTCGGGTTTCCGCCGCCTGCGGTGCCGAGCAGGATCAGGCGGTTCGATCCCTCCGGAGCGAGACGAGGCGCCCGCCGTATCGGTGACGATACAACGGGCGCCTCTACCTCAGGATGGAGTGCGGCCGCCTCTCGGAGCGCGTCGGCGGCTTGGCACATGTGGCGACAGGTTACGCGTGGATGCGGACGGTTCCCTTATTGCCGTCAACCGTAATGGTCTGTCCGGTCTTGATGACGTTGGACCCGATCTGGGTACCAACGACA
>JAYTKG010000404.1:0-18034 GCA_043730435.1 Acidimicrobiia bacterium
TTTCAGCGCCACACAAGCCACGATGGTGACCACGAAGATTGCCACGTAGATGCGCGAGTTCCGAACGACCTTGCCCCGCTCGGACTCGGGAATGAAATGGGCGCCGTCGCCGGTGATCTTGCCGGAGAGCGCGATGCGGGTCTCTAGCCGGATCTGCCCGTACCCGGCGTGCAGATTGAAGAAGTTGAGCCACATCTGCCAGGTCTTCGGCGGCCGCTGCAACGCGATCTCAGGGTCAAGCCCGACGATGAGGGTGTTGGTGTGGTGCCGGGTATGGCTCCAGCGCCAGTAGCAGGCCTCATGCAGCGTCATGAAAGCGTTGAGGTGATACAGCACCTCGTTCACCTTGCGGTTTTTGAAGGGCGTGCCATGAGAAAGCTCGTGGGCATGGTGATCGGACATGGCGTACATCACGCCGTAGATGGCCAGGAACGGCACCGTCGCCCAGCTGAACCACGTGGCGATGATGCCGACTAGAGAGCCAATCAACAACACCAACCACACCCCAAAATGGCGGTATCCGGCTGCGTCGCTGCGCTTCATCAGACTCTTCAAGCGCTTTCGATCAATCTCAGCCGTGAACCATTGCGCCTCGACCTCATCCTCGAACTGCTCTTCGTCGAGCGACGTGACCGCCCGGACATCGCCACCGAGCGCATAATTCTGAGTAGTCGACATCTGGCCCTTCCTACACGTCCGCGGTTTGTCAGGACATACTAATGACCCATCCCACTCGGTGCACCGTCAGGCAATCTGGCCGTCAGCGCGACCTCTCATCAGTGCGGGCCGACCAAAGAGGAACCCTTGGGCAAAGGTGACGCCGAGTTCAACCAGGACATCGGCGTCCGCCTGCAACTCCACTCCTTCGGCAATCAGCTCCGCTCCGAGCGCTTCCACCACTCGCACCAGCCGAGCGATATTGCCGCGTCGGGCGTCATCGTTGGCAATACCGTGCACAAAGGCCTGGTCGACTTTGATGATGTCGGGTTGGAGCAAGATGAGCGCTTCAAGCGAGGTGCGACCAAAGCCCACATCGTCGAGAGCCACCTTTACCCCCGCCGCGCGAAGTTGCTGCAGCACCGGAATGAGTGATGACGGATCGCCCAAGATCTGCTGTTCGCTCAGCTCTACCACCACAGACATCGCATGTCGACCGGCCGGTTCAAAGATAGCGGCCAACCGCTCGGCGGACATGTTCAAGAGCGTGGACGGATAACAGTTGACGTGCACCGGACCGCTGCCTCGAAGGGTCTCGCCCATCTCCAGGCACGAGATCAAACAGCGTTCGTCCAGCGAACCAAGCAGCCCCTGCTCATTCGCGGTCTGGAACAGCACAGAGGGCCCCAGAAATGGCGGCGCGAGACAGCGCGTGAGCAACTCATGACCGGTCACCAATCCTGTCCTGAGGTCAACCACGGCCTGCGCAGCGACACCGATGGACGACGACTCGGTGATGATGGACAGCAACGTGGCGAGCGGAGATTCTGACGCCGACACATCATCGGCAGACAAGTCAGCAACCGTTACCCGATTGCGACCCTCGTGCTTACTGGACTGAAGCGCAAAACGGCAACGATCAAGCAGCTGCTCAAGACTGTGAATTGATTGATCCACCGCGGTGACGGCCGCGCTGATGGTGATGGTCACATCGTCATGCGACATGGCAATGGGCATAGCCGCAACCACAAGGCGGATCCGTTCAGCAACCAGTTCGGCCTCCGCCACGGGGGCGCCGGGCAGCAGAACGACGAACTCGTCCCCGCCGATGCGGGCGAGCGAGTCACTGGCGCGAAGTGCCGATTGGATTCGCTGCGCGATCGTACTGAGCGCAACGTCACCACCGGCGTGTCCCAGCCGATCATTGGCTCGCTTGAAGTTGTCACAGTCGAGCATGATGGCGGCCAGCGGCGAACCAGAGTGCGCCACCCGATTGACCTCATCACGAAGCTGAGACTCGATACCGCGGCGATTCATGGTGGACGTGAGATGGTCGTGCGTGGCAAGACCGTGCAGTGCTCGTTCTGCGTCCTTTTGCGCGGTGATATCGAAGTGTGACACGACGACATTGCCGTCCCCCGTGCTGCTGCACCGCATGACGAACCAGCGCAGTTCGGTGGGCGTCTCGCATGGGTATTCCATGTCGAAGTTCGCTGCCGTCCCGTCCAACACGGAACGAATGCCATTGACGGCAACGTCACCGATACTTCTGGCGCATTCGTCCAGATAGTTGGCACCCACCACGGAACCATCGAGCTCGCGTCCGCTAGCGGCACGGAACCGATCCCACGCCCCATTGGTCATTTTGATGTTGCCCAGCCGATCAAGGAAGGCAATGTTGGCCGGAACCGAGTCGAGGACGCGGCGAACGACGTCGTAATTTCGAGTGACGGCCGAGACGTTGACCACGGTCACCAGAACGCCAGGACCAACCCGCATCACGGCTGGACTCATGCGTATGAGGAGCGCCCCGCCTCTGGACTGCAGGGTGCGGTCTTCGCTCACCTGCCGGTCCAATACTCGACGAATGCCGTTGATGAACTCGGTACCGCCGAGAACGCGAGAGAGATGAAAAGCTGATCTCCCCACCGCGCAGTGTTCGGTGGACACGAACGGCAAGATGCTGGCGCTGTAGCCCTGCACGAGCAACAGGTGATCAACGAACAGCAAGCCGATCTCGGATGCGGCCAAGAGATCTTCCGGTAGAACGACGCGGCGATCTTCAGGCACGGCGCGATAGGTCGGGTGCCCATCTCTCGTCGCTCGCTTCAACCAGCGTCGGTTCTCATTGAGTGATTCGATATCCAAAGCTGACCTCTACGACAACGACCCGCATAGTTGTTCGACGCTCACCAATGCTATTCCCAGATGGTGCGCACGAGTTCTGGTTGAAACACCCCTATGGTTTCGGACACGAAGCTCTAGTAGATCTTGTCGACCATGGATACGTGAATCTGCACGGTGTGCTTGGGCTGACCGGCGAACAGATCGGCTCGTTTAGCTGAGCTCATCCATGCAGCTTCGGCCGCCGCAAACGCCTCGTTATCGCCGTCGCCCTCCAGAATCCACGTGAACTCGTGGCCGGCGCGATCGACATATGCAGCGAGCACCGTCATGCCGTACGAGGCTCGACCAGCAGGAATCGCTGCCCACCACTCGATGAAGTGCTCAAGCAGTTCGGGCACGAGTTCGTAGCGACGCATCTGGATAGCCATAGATGCGAAAGCTAGCTCATCCGCACGACGTCACCGAAGGGAAAACGGTCTTCGTCGATGCCGCCCGGCGTGACGATCCACGGCACGGCCGCAGCAGCGCGGACAAGATCATCGCCGTCTACCGCAAGTCGCTTGCGAACCGCGACAGCCGTGGTCGCGTTACAAAGGGCCTGACGACTCACTGGATTTTTCGGCTTTGACCGGGAAGAACGCGCGCGGTGATTTACGCTATGCAGCCATGACAGGCAAGCGGGCATTTCTGGTGGCGGCAGTTCTGGCGGCTCCCCTTTCCGTACTTCTCAGCGTCGGTGCTGGTGGAGCGGCCTCGGCCGCCCCGGCCGGGTTCCACGCCATAACACCACAGCGGGCCCTCGACACCCGCGACAGCGCTCCGATCGACGGCGGGTCGTCACGCTCGGCCCACATCGTCGGGGTGGGGGGCGTACCGGCCTCAGCCACTGCGGTTGCGTTGAACGTTACGGTCGCCGGTCCCGATGCCGCCGGTTTTCTGACCGTCTTTCCCGAAGGTGCAGCGCGGCCCGACACATCGAACCTGAACTTCGTTACAAATCAGACGGTGGCCAACATGGTGACCACAGCGCTCGGCACCGGCGGCAACATTTCGCTGTTCAACGCATCACTCGGCGCTACAGAAGCCATCGTCGATGTCGCCGGTTGGTATGACAGTGGTTTCCACGCCGTCGCGCCCACGCGCCTCATGGACACCCGCAACAAACTGGGTGGCAGCACCGTTGGCGAAGACCAGACCCAAACCCTGGCCATCGCCGGACTCGCCGGTGTGCCGGCGGGCGCCACATCGGTCGCGCTGAACGTCACGGTCGTGAACCCCACGCACTCCAGCTTCCTCACGGTGTGGCCGGCGAACACGGCGCGTCCGACCGCTTCCAATCTCAACTTCGTCGCCGGACAAATCGTGCCCAACATGGTCACCGTCGGCCTGAACGGTGGTGCCATTTCGATCTATAACGCGTTCGGTACCACCGACGTGCTGGTCGACCTTTCCGGCTGGTTCGACGGGGCGCTCCATCCGATCACCCCCACGCGCATCATGGACACCCGTGCCAATCAGTGCCTGGTCAAGATGGGCCCGGACGAGACTCGCCTCGTTGCCGTCGCCGGGCAAGGCGGTGTACCGGCTAACGCGGGTGCGGTGTCGCTCAACGTCACCGCCGTCAACCCCACGCAATCGACGTTCCTTACCCTGTGGCCCAGCGGGCAGGCCCGCCCGACCGCCAGCAATCTGAACCCCATCGCCGGCATCGTGCCCAACATGGTCACCGTCGGCCTGGGCACCGATGGGCGCGTTGCGTTGTATAACGCAACTGGCGTGGTCGATGTGCTCATCGACGTGAACGGCTGGTACGACGGAGCGGGTTCGGTGGCCCCAATCGGTACGTGTGACACCGTTGGTACCAAGCCCTCCACCGACACGAACGGGGCCGAGCTTGCGCCCGGTAACAACGACACGTTCCACGCCGCCAAGTACGGCCAGTCGGGTGACAACGTGTCGGCCTTGCAGCACCGTCTCTACGAACTCGGCTACTGGGTCGCTGACTTCGACGGCTATTACGGCCAGGTCACCGGCCAAGCCGTGCTCGCCTTCCAGAAATACATGGGCTTGCCCCGCACCGGCAACCTCGATGAGTGGGGTGCATTCCTGCTGTCGATGCAGAGCTACAAACCCATCGCCACCTCGAAGTCTGGCGACATCACCGAGGTCGACAAACGCAAGCAGTTGCTGTTCTTCGTGAAGGGCGGAAAGACCGTGTGGACGCTGAACACCTCCACCGGTTCCGACATCCCCTACACCGAGGTGAACCAGCGCGACGGCGGCACCATCGACGGCGATGCCCACACACCCGAAGGCCGCTTCCGGGTGTACCAGGCCTACAGCGACGGTTGGGAGAAGGGTCAGCTGGGTGAGCTGTATCGACCCCGTTATTTCAACGGTGGTGTTGCCATCCATGGCGCGCCGAACATCCCCGGCTACCCCGCATCGCACGGCTGCGTGCGCGTGAGCACCACCTTCATGGACTGGGTATGGGACACCAACCTGCTGCCGATGGGTTCCAACGTCTGGGTGCACAACTAAGCCCGAAGTAGCGTGGTCTGATGCGAGCCCTGGTCATTCACGCACATCCCGTGGATGATGGTTATTCGGCAGCGCTGCTTTCTACCGCGGTATCGGCTCTGCAAACCGCTGGTCACGAGGTGCGATCACACCGGCTGTATCAAGAGGGATTTGCCGCGGCCATGAGCCCCGCAGAGCACCACGCGTACCACACCGACACGCCGATAATCTCCGACGAAATCCAGCATCACGTGGACGACCTGCGATGGGCTGACGTGCTCGTGTTCGTCTACCCAACATGGTGGGGTGGGCTCCCTGCGGTGCTCAAGGGTTGGCTGGAACGGGTGATGGTGCCCGGCGTCGCCTTCGCGTTCGATGAAAAGTCGGGCAAGGTAAAACCGAACCTGGGCAACATCCAACATCTCGTCGGCATCACCACCTACGGCTCGGCTCACTGGTCAAACTGGCTCACCGGTGATGGCGGTCGGCGCACCACCATGCGGGCGTTGCGCATGCTGTGTCCGTTGCGCACCCGGCGCCACTGGTTCGGGCTCTACAAGATGGACACCTGCACCGACGATGCTCGGGCCGCGTTCTTGGAACGAGTGGCCGCCGGGATGCGCACCCTGTGAGGGTGCTTGTCGTCTACACCCACCCGTCGCCATCGAGCTACACGGCGTCGGTGCTCACTCGGGTCCTAGCCGGTCTCGAGGCAGCCGGGCATGACGTTGATGTGCTGGATCTGTACGCCATTGGGTTCGACCCGATGCTGAGAGCGGAGGAACGCTTTCGCTCGGGTGATGATCCGCTGACGGCACCTGTGGTTCGCGCTCATGTTGCGTTGGTGCGGTCGGCATCGGCCATCGTGTTCGTGCATCCGACCTGGTGGTCAGGCCCACCCGCCATGCTGAAGGGTTGGATCGATCGAATCTTCGTGGCCGACGTGGCCTACACGGTTGGCTCGTCAGGTCGTATGCGGTCTCGGTTGCGCCATATACGACACCTCGTCGTGGTCACCTCGCACGGCTCGGCCAAGCACGTCAACGTCATCGAGGGTGAATCAGGCAAGCGCCTGTTCGGTCGCTCGATCCGCCGCCTGATACGCGTCCGCGGACGCTTCCGATGGATCGCCCTCTACAACATCGACCGCTCCACCCCCGCCCAACGCCAAACCCACCTCACCCGCGTCGAAGCCACCATGACCAAAATTCGGTAGGAATGCGGCCGCACGAAGAATCCATCGTCCATGGCACCATCATGACGAAGGGGTTGGCGCCAGTTCTCGCCGCTGCGCCCACCCCGCGCCATCCGGTTACTCCTCCGAGTGCATCAGACTTACCGGTGCACTGCAGTGCACCACCTCGAACGAGCCTCGTGGTGTACTCGGGTGCACCGATAAGTCCGACGGGGGTGGAACTCGTTCCCTGATTACACATGCTCGGGCGAGAGCACGAAGCCCCGCCAACACGTGCACGCCCGGCCGAGGCAGCTGTTAACGACTGAACGCCAGTTGCAGTTCGAGGACGCCTTTGTTTTCCACTGTCACGATGGCCGGGATGGTTGGCGGTTCGATGGCGTAGTCGGCCATGAGGATGTCGGTCTTACCGGCTACATCGATTCGGTCACCGGTCCACCGGGCTTTGAGGTCAAGCGTGATGTCCTTGGTGACGCCGTGCAGCGTGAGCTTGCCGGTGGCCTTCACCGGTAGCTCGGCACCGATCTTCGGGGCTCCGCCAAGATCAATCGGCGCCGACAAAACGAAGGATGCATTGGGAAACTTCGTACTCTCGATTCCCCTCACTTTGATCTGCGAATCCCGCCGGGTCTCGTCACTCTTCAGCGCGGTCATATCGGCTTCGAAGGTGGCCTCCGAGATAGTTGTACCTGCAACCACAATGCTGCCGGTTACGCCCGGGGTACGGCCGACCGCTGTCTTGTTGACCGCGCCGGCCGCAAAGACCTCATCCACCCGGTATCCGACGAAGGTGTCGGCTCCGGTCGCAACTTTCCAAGCGCCATCAGCACTGGTGCCGCCGGCAGCGACGATCGTCGATCCGGTCGCGGCCGCCCGCTGGCGAGGTTGCACCAGACGAACTTGGTTGAACAACGGTAGTAAGCGCCGGAAGTGCCGCCTCCTTCACGTTGTCCGAGCGCAGGAAGAACCATGCCAGCACACCGCCGATGATCACAAGCGGAATGAGGATGGCCAGCACGACACCGACGCAACCCGCCAGAGTAGGGCCGCTACTCCACTGCGACGAGTCGGCTGCGGTTGCACCCGTTGGAGACGGCAGCCGACTCATCCGCAAAGACAGTTCGAACCTCCGCACGAGTCGGCTGCGGTCGCACCCGTTCGGGACGCCAGCCGACTCGTCCGCCACAGACAACCCGACCCCGGCGACGAGGCGGCTCCGGTCGCACCCGTTGGAGACAGCAGCCGACTCGTCCGCTGGACTACTGGTCGAGGCGGGCGATGGCGACGGCTACTTGGGCGGCCACTGAAGCGTTGTTTTCGGCCAGGGCGAGGTTGGCGGGGATGCTACGGCCGGAGGTGGCGGCGCCGATACGACCCAGTACAAACGGTGTGATAGCCGCGCCGGTGATGCCGGCCTCCTCACAGTCAGCGAGGGCGCTCTGCAGCACGGCGTCGAGTCCGACCGGGTCGATCTCATCGGCCTCGGGAATCGGGGCGGTCAGCAACACTCCGACCTTGGGCCTGCTGCGGTTGGCGAAGACCGCGGCGACCTCATCGGCCGACGCCACTCGATGCGGAATCGGGAGGCCGGACGAACGGCTATAGAACGCCGGAAACCAGTCGTGCTGCCAGCCCAGAACGGGAACGCCGTACGTCTCGAGGTACTCCAGGGTGCGGGCCAGATCGAGAAAGGCTTTGGCTCCGGCGCACACGGTGACCACGGGGTGGTTGGCCAGCGCGTCGAGATCGGCGGAGATGTCTCCCGTGAGTTCTGCGCCTCGGTGGACACCACCGATGCCGCCGGTTGCGAACACCTTGACGCCGGCCTTGTGCGCCAGCATGACCGAGGCCGACACCGTCGTCGCGCCGAACTCCCAACGCTGAGCGATGGCAACGGCAACATCACGTTCGGCCACCTTGCGACCGGCGCCGAGGATGCGCTCATGTTCGTGCTCGTCAATGCCGACACGGGCAACGCCATCGAGTACTGCCGTTACGGCGGGCACCGCTCCGTGCGCTCGCACCGCGGCGATGCAGCGGCGAAGTGCTTCACCGTTGGCTGGGTTTGGCAGGCCGAGGTTGGAAAAAATAGTCGATTCCATTGCGACGATCGGCATGTGGTCGGCCAGGGCCTGGGTCACTTCGGGTGAGCAGCGGATGTTCTGTGGCACGCAGAGGTTTTACAGGCTGGCGCCTGGCACCATCAACACGCGTGCGGCCAACCGATTTCCCGCGACCACGGCTTCAGCAGCAGCCGCGCCAGTACTGAAGGCCTCCAGAAATCCGGCCGCAAACGCATCGCCGGCGCCTGTTGCGTCGAGCACGTTCGTAACTGGCGGCACCGCAATGCGCTTGATCGTTCTCGCCGCGTCGATGATCTCAACCGGATTCGGGCCGTGTTTCACCACCAGTAGCCCCGGCCCCTTCCAACGTTGCTGGAGACCAAGCAGTGCGGCCTCGTGCTCATTGGCGAACACGATGTCGGGAGCGACGGTGTTAAGCCAGGTGAGGAAACGGCCGATGCCGTACGTCTTCAGCATGGCGGTGGACGAGCAATCGATACTGGTCCGCACCCGCATCTTTTTGGCCAACGTGCAAGCTCCGGTCGCCGTTGATGCCAAGGGTTCTTCCACAAGGCAGTACGCCGGTACGTGCAGCCATGATGCGTCTTCGAGCATGCGCGGTGGGATCGGATCGACCCGTGACGCCGAGCCTCGGTCGGTGAGAAAACTTCGCTCGCCGTCGGCCGAGACAATGACCACGATCGAGCCGGTGCGACCGCGCCGATGCACACCCATGGTGACGCCAAGCTCGTCCATCTCGGCCGCGAATCGGTCACCGAGCGCGTCGTCGCCGATCGAACCTACGAAACACGACTCCGCATCGATAGCGGCCAGAAACGCCGCAACGTTCGCCGCGCTTCCGCCACGGCAACGGGTGATGGTGGCCGGTGTGTCGGTACCCGCGGCGATGGGCGATGTGAGCCACACGACGACGTCTTCAACGAGGTCGCCCAGACAGACGATCATCGTCGGTCGAACCGGGCGACCACCTCGACGTGAGGCGTGTGGGGAAACAGGTCAATCATGGTTGCGGTGGCCAACGTGTAGCCACGAGCGGCCAACAGTTTGGTGTCCCGCGCCATGGACACAGGGTCACAGCTCACGAGCACCAGGCGCTCGGCGTTGCATCGGACTAGCACGTCAACCGCGGCCGCACCGAGCCCGCGACGAGACGGGTCGGCGATGACGACATCGGCGGTCTGCGGCTGCCACCGCTCGATCGACGAGCAAACCAGCGTGGCATCACGATCGGCAAGGTTGGCGCGGGCATCCAGGCTGGAGGACGGGCTCTCCTCAATAGAAATGACGCTCGCGTCGGCACCCAAGGTCGAGGCAAACAATCCAACACCACCGTAGGCGTCGATGAATGTTTTGCCGACCAACGATCCCACCGCTTCTGACACTGCATCGACGAGCGCCTCGGCCCCATCGGTTCGGGTCTGGAAGAACGAGGTGGAGGTGATTTGGAAGGTACGGCCGCCAACTTCCTCGTGCACCATTGCCTTCGGCCCGCTCGCCACGCCAGCAGGCAGGAAGCCATCCCGGAAGATCGGCCGCGGATCAATCAGCACGGTCCGCTCGCCCGACGACACACCAACCCGCAGGGAAACTTCATCGGCCTTCGGGAAGCGACCCTGGGCGATGATTTCCTGCAACAGCGGATGGGCCACCATGCAGTCGTCGATCACAACGGTGTCGTGCGAGCGAGCCTTGCGGAAAGCCAGCCGATCACCGGTGACGACCATGCGCAGCGACGTGCGAAATCCCTCAGATGGCAGGGTCAGGCCCATCGCAACGACCGGCTCGGCCACTCCACCAGTGCGCCGCAACGCGTCAAGGACGATCTGGAGCTTCATTTGGCGCTGACCCTCCACCGAGCTGTGCATCCATCCGCAGCCTCCGCAACCGGCCCGGGCGTGGGCGCATGGCAACGACGTGCGATGAGGTGATGCCACCACCACTTCCACCACGTCGGCGCGGGCGAAGTCTTTCTTCTGCTCGACGATTTTGGCGCGCACTTGTTCACCGGGCAGACCGCCTCGTACGAAAACGACCCGACCGGACGCCTCCCGGGCGATGGCGTCGCCGCCGGCCACAACGCCGGTCAGGGTGAAATCAACGGTAGTCACGGGCCGAGAGCGTACCGGTCGGGTACCGTCATTCCCATGTCTGCCGCGCCCGCCACCCCTGCTCGACCAATTTACCTGGCCCCGTCGGTTCTGCCGGCCGATTGGGCTCGTATGGGTGACGAAGTGGCCGCACTGGAGCAGGCTGGCGCCGATCGCATCCAATGGGACGTGATGGACGGCCAATTCGTTCCCAATCTGTCGTTCGGACCCGACCTCATTGCGGCCTGCCGCACGCACACCAATCTTCCGTTCGAGGCGCACCTCATGGTGTTTACCCCCGACGAATTAGCGTCCCGTTACGTCGACGCCGGCTGCGAGCGGCTCATCGTGCATGCCGAAGCCTGCCAGCATCTGCATCGCACCCTTGGCCACATTCGCTCACTCGGCATCAAGGCAGCGGTCGCCCTCAATCCGTCGACGCCGGCGTCGGCCGTGGCCCATGTGCTCGACCTGGGTGATCTGGTATTGGTGATGACGGTGAACCCCGGCTTCGGTGGCCAGGCCTACATTCCGACCATGGCACCCAAGATCGCCGAGGTAAGGGCCATGGCCGACGCCAGCGGCTACGACATTGATGTCGAGGTTGATGGCGGCATCAGCGCCGACACCATCTCGCACGCCACCGCGGCCGGCGCCAACGTGTTCGTGGCGGGCAGCGCGCTCTACCGTGATCCGCTTGGGCTGACCCACGCCATGACGACGTTGCGGGACGCGGCCGGACGCCCATGAGCGCCCGACCCGGTCGCCCGGAGCTCATCAACTCCGGCTACGGACGCGCCGCTCTCGGCGAACTGAACCGCCTCGTGAGAGTGGCGAAGAAGGGTGACCCGCTCGCTCCGGTCACCGTGTTGGTCCCCACGAACGGCGTTGGCGTGGCAGCCCGGCGATGGTTGGCCAGTGAGCCGCCCGGCGTCGGCAATGTGTCGTTTACCACGGTGCATCGCCTGGCCGAATCGTTCGGCGCGCCGGCGCTAGCAGCCCAAAAGAGGCGGCCAGTGTCTCCCCCGATCGTGCTTGCGGCGTTGCGCCACGAACTGGCCAACAACGCAGGGGTGCTCGCTCCCGTCGGCGACCACCCGGCCACCGAGGAGGCGTTGCTGCGGGTCGACCGCGAACTCACCGGAATGACCGCTGCGGGTCTGCATCGCTTGTCGACGCTCTCGCGGCGCGCTGGCGATGTCGTACGTCTCCACCGTGCCACTCGCGCCCGGCTCGCTGCGCAGTGGTACGACGAGGCCGACCTGCTACTCGCGGCCAGTCAGCACCTGGCCTCGCTGCCCCGGCTCGACAAGCGCTTCGGGCCGCTCATCGTGTTCCTGCCGCAACGCTTGTCACCTCGCGCCCGAAGCTTTCTGGCCATGCTCGCCGACACCGTATCCACCACCGTCATCGTGGCCATGACGACCGGACAGGACGCCGATCGCGACGTGATGGATCTGCTCGACGATCTGAAACTCAGCGTCGGTCTGCCGATGCCCGCGCCACTTCAGTCCGTCACCGAAGTCGTTGCGGCCGACCCCGATGACGAAGTCCGCGTCGCCATCCGCCATGTGCTGGCCGGGCTCGAGACCGGGCTTCGGCTCGATAGGTGCGCACTGTTGTATCCCACGGCCGATCCGTACGGCGCGCTGGTCGCCGACCGGCTCGATGACGCCGGACTGTCCTGGAACGGGCCCGACGGCCGAGATCTCAGCGACACCGTGCTCGGTCACGCTGCCATAGCGCTGGCCGACTTGGCCGGCTCAGACCTGCGGCGGGGCGACGTTTTCGCCTTCCTCGCCAGCATCCCCGCCCGCCACGCCGGTCGACCCATTCCGGTCGCGGCGTGGGAGCGAATGAGCCGGGACGCCGGCATTGTCGGTGGCCGACACGAGTGGACCCGACAGCTCGCCGGATTGCGAGAGCAGCTGAACGCGCGAGCGACCGGCTTGGACGAACAGGGTGAGGAGGCGAGGGCCGCTCGTCTGCGCCAAGACGCCGAGCGCATCGATCCGTTCACCGCGTTCATCGACGACTTCTTTTCTCGCCTCGATCGGCTGCGGGCGCTCGGCAATTGGAAATCGGGCACCGGCACGCTGCAAACAGTCATCAACCATCTGCTCGGCAACGAAACCGTTCGGGCCCACTGGCCGCTCGCCGAACAACGCAACGCCGATGAGGTCGAAGCCATTCTCGATCAGCTCTCGAGCCTCGACCCGGTCGACCCTGCCCCGACTCTGATTCGGTTCCAGCGAGCGCTCACTCACGCGATCACCAACGCCGCCATTCGCCGAGGCCGACGCGGCACTGGCCTTGTCGTTGGTCCCCTGGGCGAAGCGCTCGGTCTCGACCTCGACCTCGTCATCATGGTTGGCGCGGCCGAAGGCATCATGCCCGCCATCATCGGTGACGACCCCGTGCTGCCTGATCGCGAGCGACGCGCCACCAAGGAACTCGATCTCTCGTCCACCCGGCCATGGCAGCAGCAGCGCGAGTTCCTGGCGGCTGCTGCGGCGGCGGGGCACGGTCGTGTCATCGTCACGTGGCCTCAGGGTGATCTTCGCCAACGAGCCGAACGCCGCCGATCACGATGGATCGGTCCGCTGCTGTCTCCGACCGCAACCACAGATGTGGGTGGGTTCTCCCGGTCACTGCGTGAGGCGACCGCACTCGGCACCGAGCATGAGGCACGCCTGCAGGCGTTGGCGGCCGGAGCTACCCCCGATCCCGATGACGCGCCGTATCGCCTCGCGGCCACGCTCATGTCGGCTCGGTCATCCAACGAATTCACCGCCTTCGACGGTCACCTAGGCCCCGACGTTGCCAACGTCTTGCGCCTCGGCACGTCGGCCATGTCACCAACCAGGTTGCAAATGTGGGCGTCGTGCCCGCACTCGTATTTCGTTCGCTACGTGCTGAACGTCGAGCCGGTGGAGGACCCCGCCGATGAGTTCACACTCACCCCGCTCGACGAAGGCAATCTGGTGCATACGGTGCTCGACCGTTTCGTCAGTGCCACCATCGCGGAGACTGCCGCGCCCGCGTGGACTTCGGCGGCCGAACGACAACGGCTGCGGGCGATCTTCGAGGAGGAAGCCGACGAGGTAGAGCACCGAGGCCGATCGGGTCGCTCGGTCTACTGGCGCTACGACCGCGAGCGGGTGTGGGACAACCTGATCACGTTCGTGCAAAGCGATGCCGAACGACTGGCCGTCCAACACGCACGGCCGGTGGGCAGCGAGGTTGCGTTCGGCAACGTCGGTGAGCCAGCGGCAGTACTCACGCTGCCAAGCGGCCGACAGGTCTCCTTTCGCGGCATGATCGACCGCGTCGACCAAACCCGATTCGGTCACCTTGAGGTAACCGACTACAAGACCGGGAAGTCCGATCCGTACAAAGACCTGGCAGCAGACTCCCCCGACGATAACGGCGTGCACCTTCAGCTACCGATCTACGCCCTCGCCGCACGAGCAGCGTTTGCCGACCACGATGGCACCACGATCCAGTCGTCGTACCGCTTCATTAACAAGAACGCCAGCAAGCGCGAGGTCGGCTACGTGGTAGACGAAGATGTGCTCGCCCTGTTCAGCGCCGATGTCGAAGTCATCGTGGACGGCATTGAACACGGCCTCTTTCCCCCTCGCCCGGTGGCCACTACTCGTCAGGGCTTTAACCCCTGCCAGTACTGCGACCCTGACGGCATGGGCGTGGTCGAACTCGGTCGAGAATGGGACCGCAAACAGACCGCTGATGTACTGACGGCCTATCGCCGTTTGATCGGCGCAGATGCGGACGAAGACGACGCAAGCGATGCCGAAACCGATGCCTGAGCCGCGGCCACTTCCTCCCGACGAACCGGCGCGCCAACGCATCCGGTGCTCACTCAACGAGACGCTCTTCGTAGAGGCCGGTGCCGGTTCGGGCAAGACTACCGCGCTGGTCGAGCGCATCGTGTCAAGCGTGAAGGCCGGCGTCGCCATCACCGAGATCGCCGCCATCACCTTCACCGAGAAAGCCGCCAGCGAGCTACGCCATCGCATCCGCGAAGAGCTGGGTCGCGCTGCCGAGGCCAACGACCGAGACGGCCGTGCCTGTGCTCAAGCGTTGGACGAACTCGACCGCGCCGCACTCGGTACCCTGCACTCATTCGCCCAGCGTGTCCTGTCGGAGTTTCCGATCGAGGCCGGCCTTCCTCCCCGTATCGAGGTGCTCGATGAAATTGCGTCGCAGTTGGTGTTCGAGCAGCGGTGGCGTGACGACCTTGACGCCCTTCTGCGGGAGGCCGACACCGATCCGGCATTGGCCGATGTGCTGCTGTTCTCACGTGCCGCCAACATCCGTCGCCGCGAGTTCCGTCAACTTATGGTGGCTCTCGGCCGGGAGATCGACCTGGTGGAAACGTGGCTGCCACCGGACGCACCAACGGTTCCGGCGCTGGTTGTAGACGACATCATTCGAGGCGTGCATGAGTTACTAGGTGAGTGCAGATCCACTATCGAGTCGCAGCCGGACGACAAGCTGGTGCAACACCTCGTCTCGCTGCTGCTCCTCGTGACGGATCTGGAGCGGGCCGACAGCTACCACCGGTTCGTGTTGCTCCACAGCGCAAAGTTCACGAACCGTTACGGCGTGGCCAAGGCCTGGGGTAGCCCTCAGGGCAAGCAACGCGTTGTCGACGCGCTCAACGAACTGCAGGGCCGGGCCAACGACCGGACCAAGGCCATCGTGCACGCGTGTCTCGAACACCTCGCGGTGATCTTCGGTCGCATGGCACTTGCAGCTGCTCATGAACGCAAGCGTGAGGGCATGCTGGAGTTTCATGATCTGCTCGTTCACGCTCGTGCGCTCTTACAGCACCCCGAGCATGGCCAGGTTGTGCGTGGCCACCTGCATCAGCGGTGGAAGCGGCTCTTGCTCGACGAGTTCCAAGACACTGACCCCATCCAGTTGGAATTGGCCAGCCTCATCACCACCAACCCTGACCTGGTCGATGCCGATTGGCAGGATCTGCCGCCACAACCCGGTCACCTCTTCGTGGTTGGTGACCCCAAGCAGTCGATCTACCGGTTCCGTCGAGCCGACATCGGGCTGTTCCTTGCTGCTCGTGAAGCGCTGACCGACGATGTCGTGCAGCTCACCACAAACTTCCGCACGACGGCACCGATCATCGAATGGATCAAT
This sequence comes from Acidimicrobiia bacterium, assembly GCA_043730435.1. Lineage (GTDB taxonomy): Bacteria > Actinomycetota > Acidimicrobiia > Acidimicrobiales > Ilumatobacteraceae > JANMCE01. Next base: position 15,852 of record JAYTKG010000404.1, read on the forward strand.
GCGGTGTTCGGCCGCCTGATTCAGGAGAAGCCCGGCGCTCAGGCCGCGTTCGTTCCGCTGCACGGCCCCCGAGACGGCGCGTCGGCGGGTCCGCACGTCGTGACACTCGGGCATGAGCATCAGGGCGCTATCGCCGATGATGTTCGTGCTGCCGAAGCAGCCGATCTCGCCGCCGTCATCCGCAGCGCCACCTCCTGGACTGTGCATGACGATGGCGTGTGGCGTCAGGCTCGCTTCGGCGACATGGCCATTTTGCTGCCCACCCGCATCAGTTTGCCGGCCATCGAAGACGCCCTCACCGCCGCCGACATTCCCTACCGTGCCGAGTCGAGTGCATTGGTCTACGCCACTCGGGAGATCCGTGATCTTTTGATGGCCGCCCGCGCTCTCGACGACCCCAGTGATGCCTTGGCGTTGGTGGCTGCGCTGCGCAGTCCGCTGTTCGGTTGTTCCGATCTTGACCTGGCGCTGTGGCGTCAACGCAACGGACGCTTCGGTCTGTTGAACAGCCGCCATCCCGAGCGACACGACGGAGATGATCCCGTCTACGACGCCATTGTCTACCTGCGCCAGTTGCACGACGAACGTCACTGGCTCTCCCCCGCGCAGCTACTCGAACGCCTCGCCAATGATCGCCGCTTGTTCGATGTGGCGCTGCTCGGATCACGGTCGGCTGACGTGTGGCGGCGTCTGCGGTTCGTGCTCGATCAGGCTCGGGCGTGGTCGGGCGCCGGTGGTCGAGGTCTGCGTTCATTCCTCGGCTGGTGCGCCCTGCAAGGTCGTGAAGGCACCTACGCAAGCGACGGGGCACTGGCCGAGCATGACGACAATGCGGTGCGCATTATGACCGTGCACGCTGCCAAGGGCCTGGAGTTCCCGATCACCATCGTGGCTGGCCTGTCTACCAAGCGAGGCACCGAGCGGCCCGGCGTGTCGGTGCGTTGGCACCACGGCACCCCCCAGATCGGCGTGCGCCGCGACGTCAGCACAAGTGACTATGACGAGGCCCGCGAGCTCGACGATCAGATGGATCACGAGGAACGTCTGCGCTTGCTCTACGTTGCCTGCACTCGCGCCCGGGATCATCTGGTGGTTTCGTTGCATCGCAAAGCGCCGCCCAAGAAGGGCTACACGGCCGGGACCGAACCGAGCGCAACCCTTATCGCAGCTGCCTGCAGTACCGCTCCGAATGAAACCCAGTGGACCGACGACATGGTTGTGGCCCTCGCCGAACTCGATACGCCGGCATTTGACGTTGTCAGCCCACCGTCGTTCGCTCGCGACGAATGGCAGGCGCAACGCAATGCGCTGTTCGCCCGAGCGCTCGAACCGTCAACGATTTCTCCATCCCGACTGGCCGGCTTTGCATCCGATGAAGACGAGCAGCCGGGTCTGGTGAAAGACGCCCGGCCGCTCGATCTTCCTCCGTGGAACCGTGGCCGTTATGGCACCGCTATTGGTCGGGCGGTCCATGGTGTGTTGCAGAGCATCGACCTGTCGAGCGAGCGTGACGTTGAAGCAACAGCAGCTGCGCAAGCCGCAGCCGAAGGTGTCATCGGAAAAGAGGAGGTCATTACCCAACTGGTCCGCTCGGCACTGCGGTCCCCTACTGTTCGTAACGCAGCCGCGCTCCCCTACTGGCGCGAAATGTTTGTCGGCACCAAGATCGGCGACCGCGTGCTCGAGGGCTACATCGATCTGCTCTACCGCACACCAAAGGGCTATGTCGTGGTTGACTACAAGACCGATGCCGTTGACGATGCAACCATCGATGATCGGGTGGAGCACTACCGTTTGCAGGGCGCCGGGTACGCGGTGGCGGTTGAGGCCATTGTGGATGCGCCCGTCATTGACTGCCGGTTCGTGTTCTGCCGACCTGGCGACGCGGTAGAACGGTCTCTGCCAAATCTGGCCGAAGCGATGGATGAGGTCAGGCGTCGGCTGAGCGGCGACCGAATAGGCGAGCCACTCGTCGTACTATCCACCACAACGAGTGCTTCAGAATGACCAGCGCAAGCAGCGCGCCAACCGCCCCGCCAAGGGGGTAGAGCAACGTCAGCGGCACCCGTTTCCAGTATCCGCTCATGCCTGAAAACACGCCGGTATCGATAGCAGAGCCATCACCGTGCACGGTATAGATCTTGTCCTTGGCCAGACAGTGCGCTGGGGTGTTTCGGGGCGGA
>JAYTKG010000405.1:0-4744 GCA_043730435.1 Acidimicrobiia bacterium
GCTACCTGAATGTCAACGAGCCCGCTGTCGCCAAGAATCGCTGCCATCGACTCGACGGTGAACATCGTGTAATGGAAGTCGCCCTCGTACTCTTGGCCACCGAAAATAACGGACCGGAGATTCGTGAAAGTGATGGAATTTTCGATCCAGGCGCTGACCATCATTTCGAAGTCAGGCACGATGGCCCGAAAGACTCCGCCTGGCTTGAGGAGCGAGGTCCAGTAGGGGAGGAGCGTCCTCCGAAGCTCCTCTTCGCTGAAGTGTTCGAGGAAGTGAGCGCTGAATATCTCCGTCACAGAGCCTGAGTCAACCGGCAGAGCCCCTGCCGGAGCCACGATGTCGACGCCGGGCAGGAGGCGCATGTCAACGTTGGCAAAGCCTGGAATCGGAAGAGTGCCACATCCCAAATTCAGCCTCAGCTCCCCTGCCACGAGAGCATCCTGATTCACGATCTGCGGGGCGATTTCCTCGGTGGCGGCAGGCTTGGCCGCTCCCCAACGCAATTCGTGCATGAACTCTGAACGGATCGCCTCCATTCGCTGGATGACCCACCCCTGCGTTTCGGCGTGACTGCTCACAGCCGATGCCAGCTCCGAGTGTGACGTCTTCAACTCGTATTCGATCCGGTCACAGGTTGTCGAGACTTCAGAGCGCGTTGCGGACTGAAGCACTACCGACCTCATCGCCTCAACTTCGGTGGACAGTTCCCGCATTTGGCTCTCATGCTCGGCTGCCTGCCGCGCTGTCCTCCGTGCGGTCGAGGCGAACGACGCCAGCCCGTTTATGACGCCGTCGAAGTTACCGTCGATGGCATCTAGCCGCGGAACCGCGTCATTCAACAATCCGGAGATATGGACGACGAGGTGGTTCACCGAACCGAGCCACGCCTCCAGAGCTTCGACACGGCCGGCGAGATCCGTTGGGGTGGGGCCCGCCAGACGGTGGGCGACGGTTCGCGCCCCCGGAATTCGCTTAGCGATGCGGCGAAGCAGGGGCATCAAGGTTCCTCTCGAGACATGGGGCCGTATGACACGGCTTGGTGGATGATGACTTGGTTGCCCAGAGCATGGGGGTGAACGCGCTCGGACACGCGAACCTCTGCTCGATGTTGACCAGGCCCAAGATCGAAGCGATCGAAACGAACGAATCCGCCTCCGCTCGCCTCATAAAGGTCGATGCTATCTACGAGGAGGCCGTCGATCAGAATCTCTGCTAGTCCGCTCCATCGATGAGACCAGAGCAGGAGCGTGAAACCTTCACCAACGAAGTCAAGGCAAGCGCGCTGCCCGACGCCGCTAGCTCCCCGACCGGTCATCCGAGCGTGGAGACTGAGTTGCTCCCACGCTGACGTCCAAATCCAACGACCGTCTGAATGATGCATTGTTTCGGATGACCATCGTACAGAATGGTGATTGGACTTACGTCGAGCTGCCACGACGACACATGTGGCATCAGCGGCATTGTTCTCGAAGGCTGAGCACCAACTCGAAACGATGTCGGGATTCGTGATTTCTGAGTCGCAGCCTGGCAGATACGAAGCATTGAAACCCTTGCTGCTTCCAATGTCGAAGGCCGGTGTTAGGTACTCAACTAGCTCGTCGTAGCTCATCAGCGCCACGTGTTCTGGTCCGCGAGCGAAGTGCTGGCCCGTTGATCGATAGGTCAAGGATGCCGAGTTGGGGGTAGTGACGATCAACAGACCATTGGGCTTCAAGACCCGGTGCATTTCATCGACGAAGGCGCGCGTGAGTACAACGTGCTCGATACTTTCGCCGGCGAAGAAAACGTCGACGCTTTGGTCTTCGAGGGGGAGTGATGCACCCGCCGACTGGAGAAATCTTGTTGCCTCACGAGTGGGATGGTTGACCTTTTCCTCCAACAACCGTGAGGCCTCGAGTGCGATCGGAGAAATGTCGATCCCGATGGCTTCTCGGCAAGCGTGGAGCTGCGGAAAGATGGCGGCGAATCCCCAACTGCCGCAGCCATAATCAACGCAGGTGGACTGAGTCAGGTCGCCAAGCTCCATCCGGGCCAGTAGCTCCATGCGGCGCTCATGTGCGGCCAAAAGGAACGGTGGCTGTTCATCAAATGGGGCATAAAAACTGCCGCCATCCCGCTCCCTCGAGAAGGCGTCGTCGTAGGACGCCTGTAGCTCGTCACTTGAAGTCTCAGAACGGGGCACCGAGATACCGTAGTCGATGGATAATCGGGTGTCCGAGAAGCGCATCAAACGGCGTCTTCTGGGACCGGTTGGATGATGTCGTAGCTGTGGCGAACTTGAGATGAAGCAGCAATCGGTACAGCACGAATGCGCGGTCGTCGGCAGCCAGCTGCTACGGCGATCTGCGGTCTGCAACCCAATCCGGCCGCGCTGGGTCGAGGGCCGGGCTTCCGTATGGATCGACACGAAGTTGATCGTCCCAGCGGGTTTGTAGGAATCGAAGTTCCTCCCCCGTGGCGGTGCTGTCCCGGGACAGGGACTCAAAGTGATAGAGCTGAGCGTGTGGTGTCCAGACGATTCGGTAACCGAGGTGGCGGACCTTTAGGCAGAGGTCGATGTCGTTATAGCTGTTTGGGAGCAGATCGGTGAGGCCGCCGGCCTGGTGCCAGACCTTGGCTCGCATGAGCGCACAGGCTGCCGTCACGCCCGAGCACTCGCGATCAACTTGCAGCAGAAAACTCGGTCCGGGTTCGCTGGCTGGGAAGTGGTGGAACGTGTGGTCGGGACGCGAACCGGCGTAAATATGGCCAGCGTGTTGCAACCGGCCATCAGAGAGCAAGAGCTTGGTGCCGACGATGCCAACCGTCGGATCTTGGGCGAGCCCGAGCATGGTCTCAAGCCAATCTTCGCTGATGACTTCCATGTCGTCGTTCATCAGGAGGAGGAATTCCCCACGGGCATGAGATGCGCCGAGGTTGGTCTTTCGCGAGAAATTGAAGGGTCCGTCGAACCAGATGACCCCTAGGCGATCTCCTGCCATATCATGCAGATCAGCGATGGTGGTTGTTGGTGTCGCTAGGTCGGCGACGATCACGAACTCCAGGTTCGTGTAGGTCGACTTTTGGAGCACGCTTCGCACGACTTCCGTGACAAGCACACGCTCGCGACCCCATACTCGTCGTTTCGTGCCGCCGGTCGGAATGATGATGCTCACCTTAGGCTCACCGACCACCGATCGGCGGACTCGGTGGGTTCCGGGCCACTCGAGCTTGGTGACTGTGGCCGCAAGCCCAGTGCGTTCGCAATGGCTCTCGACGGCTCGAACTGCTGCGTCGTCCGCTTTTGACCGAGCCTCATCGTGCACCGATGTCGAAGGTCGAGGAGTCCGCCGCTGGTAGAGCACTTCGCTGACGTGCTCGATTCGGCGTGCCTTTTCCGTCACCCGGAGGACGAGATCGTAGTCAGACGCCCCCTCGAACTCGTTGCGGAATCCACCAAGAGCAACCGCCAATGAGCGCCGAACCACCGACAGGTGCCCCGTGTACATCTGCGATCGAAACCGCTCGGGCGACCAGTCGGGCTTGTAGAACGCATTGATGTAGGTGCCGTCGGGGGCGAGCTGATCCTCATCGGTGTAGAGGTAATCCACATCGTCGCTCTCGCGGGACTCGATGTGGTGATTGATCACACCAAGCGCTCGGGGCTCTAGCAGGTCATCGTGGTCGACCAGCGCGACGAAATCGCCGGTTCCCATCCCCAAGGCATCGTTCGATGCCGCCACGATGCCACCATTGGTCTCACGGAACAGCACGCGCACGCGCTGGTCACGTTGGCGAGCTTCCTCAAGCACCCGGCGCACGTGGGGACTCGGCGACGCGTCGTCTACGAGGCAAAATTCGAGATGCGGATAGTCCTGCTGCAGAACCGAATCAATGCACGCGCGAAGTACGCCCTCAGGCGGGTCAAAGACTGGCGTGATGATCGAGTAGACGAGTGTCACGATCAGGCGAGCCGATCGCGTACGGCACGCGCCTTACCGCGAAGGCTGGCGTTCAATCCGCCCAAAACAGCAGGAGCCGTTGCGGTGCGTGCGTGAGCGAGCTCGCGTCGAAGCACTTCCACTTCTCGGTCAAGCGAGCGACACCTTCCGCGTAGGTTGCCGAGCTCAGCTTCCATACCGATGAAGAGGTCTCGCACCGTCCACAACTCAAGCTTTAGGGCAGCGTAGGAGAGGTCATCCGAACCGACGAGCTGCCGAAGCCGCTCTAGTTCTGAAGTCGAATTGACCGCTGTTTCGTCGTCTCCGCGCGAGTCCTGCGGCTGTGTCGGTCCTGACATTCCGCAGAGTTTAGGTCGCAGTTGATGGTTCACGATGCGCATGGGTCGTAACGTGTCGTTGCCAGATCGAGGGGCGACGACGGCCGATGTGCAACCAGTAACATCCCTTCGTCACGAAACGAGTCGAAGGACGCCATGACCAGCAAACGCGCATTGATAACAGGAATTACCGGGCAGGATGGCCGATTTCTGGCTGACCTGCTTCACGGGAAGGGTTACCAGGTGTTTGGTCTACTCAAGGGCCAGGCGAACCCTCGTGCCGAGGTCATCCGACGCGAGCATCCGTATGTAGAGCTGCTTGATGGCGATCTGACCGATCTCACATCGCTGATCCGTGCGGTCGAGGTGGCTGAGCCGGACGAGGTTTACAACCTCGGGGCCATCTCTTTCGTGGCCATGAGCTTTCACCAGGCTGAGCTGACGGCGAACGTCACCGGTACAGGCGTGCTCCGCATGCTGGAAGCC
>JAYTKG010000406.1:0-3131 GCA_043730435.1 Acidimicrobiia bacterium
CTTGAAAATCGCGCTCGACAACAGCCGACTCAACCAGACCTACAACACTCCAGCACTGGCCACGCTGTTCCTCTTCGAACAACAGGTGGCATGGATGAATCACCACGGCGGATTGTCGTGGTGCGTTGAGCGAAGCCACACCAGCTCTGACATCTTGTACACCTGGGCCGAGAACTCCACCTACGCGACACCATTTGTTGCAGACGCAACTAAACGCTCAGGCGTCGTGGGAACAATCGACCTTGACGGCGTGAAGGCCGATGATGTGTGCGCCGCGTTGCGAGCGAACGGTGTGGTCGACACCGACAGCTATCGCAAGCTCGGCCGCAACCAAATCCGCGTCGGCATGTTCCCCGCTGTCGACCCTTCCGATGTCGAGGCCCTCACAGCCTGCGTCGACCACGTCGTCGGGCAGCTCAGCCACTAGTACTTCGGGCTTTCGGCTCTTGACGTCCCCCCGCAACGTCGCAAGCCGAAAGCTCGGATGGAATTCGTTAGGCGCTGGCGGCGGCGAAACCGAGGTCGAGGTCGGCGATGATGTCGGCCACCGACTCGATACCGACGGAGAGGCGCACCAGTTCCGGCGGCACGCCAGCGGCGCGCTGCTCGTCGGCCGTGAGCTGGCTGTGAGTAGTGGTGGCCGGGTGGATGGCAAGGCTGCGCACATCGCCAATATTGGCAACGTGGCTGTGCAACTCAAGAGCCTCGATGAACTTCTTGCCAGCCTCCAGGCCGTTCTTTAGACCAAACGCAATGATGGATCCGGCGCCCTTTGGCATGTACTTCTTGGCGTTGACGTTCCAGGGGCTGGAAGCCAGGCCCGCGTACGCCACCCACGACACGTCGGCGTGGCCTTCGAGGTAGGCGGCAACGGTCTCAGAGTTCGATACGTGACGCTCCATACGAAGTGACAGCGTCTCAAGACCCTGGATCATGCTGAATGAGTTGAACGGACTGATGGTCGGGCCCATGTCACGCATGCCCTGCACGCGAGCCTTGAGGTGGAAGGCCTGATTGCCGAGGGCCTGCCAGTACTGCAGACCGTGGTAGCTGGGGTCGGGCGTGGTGAACATGGGGTGGCGACCGGCGCCCCAGTCAAACGTGCCACCATCAACGATGATGCCGCCCATGGATGTGCCGTGACCGCCGATGAATTTGGTTGCAGAGTGAACTACAATGTCTGCGCCCCACTTGAGCGGCTGACACAGGTACGGCGACGGCACCGTGTTGTCGACAATGAGCGGAATGCCGTGCTTGTGGGCAACGGTGGCGATGCCTTCAATGTCGATGACGTTGTTGCGCGGGTTTGGCAACACCTCACCGTAGAAGGCTCGGGTGTTCGGCTTGACAGCCGCTTCCCACTCGGCCAGGTCGTCGGGGTCGTTCACGAACGTGACCTCGATACCCATCTTTGGCATGGTGTAGTGCAACTGGTTGTAGGTGCCGCCGTAAAGCGACGCGGAGGAAACAATGTGGTCGCCGACCTCAGCCAGGTTCATGATGGCCATGGCCTGGGCCGCCTGTCCCGATGCCGTGGCCAGTGCGCCGACGCCACCTTCGAGTGACGCCACTCGGGCCTCGAACACGCCGGTAGTCGGGTTCATGAGGCGGGTGTAAATGTTGCCGAATTCGGCCAGCGCAAAAAGGTTGGCTGCGTGTTGCGTGTCGTTGAACTGGAACGCCGTTGTTTGATAGATCGGTGTAGCACGAGCACCCGTGGCCGGGTCAGGTGCAGCACCAGCGTGAATTTGACGAGTCTCAAAGCCCCATTGCGTATCGGTCATGTCGGTAGCCTAAAGGCTCAATTCCCGACCATACAAGTAGGGATTTACCACCCAACATGGTGACTGGCGTCACGCGACGTGATCTTCTGGAAAGATTCCTCGATTTGTTAAGAAAAGCTCTTGCAAGTGGTCCGATTGACCCCTATCGTCACGCCCCAGAGATGAGGGACGGGAGCGGCACTCCTTCTCTCTCTCAAAAAAGAAGCGGCCCGACTCAACGGGGTGAGTCGGGCCGCTAGCTTTTCTGGGTCTGGTGAGAATCAGCCGCCGGAGGCGTCCGAAACCTTCTGCTTACCGGCGGAAATCCACGGCATCATGGCCCGCAGTTCCTTACCGGTCTTTTCGATGGCGTGATCGGCGCCAGCCTTGCGCAGAGCATTGAAGTTGGCGCGGCCACTTTCTGATTCGGCGATCCATTCCTTGGCAAACTTGCCCGAGGTGATCTCCTTGAGGATCTTCTTCATCTCGAGCTTGGTCTTGGCGGTCACGATGCGCGGGCCACGGGTGACATCGCCGTACTCGGCGGTGTCAGAGATGCTGTAGCGCATGCCGGCGATGCCCTCTTCGTACATGAGGTCGACAATGAGCTTCACCTCGTGGAGGCACTCGAAGTAGGCCATCTCGGGCTGATAGCCAGCCTCAACCAGCGTCTCAAAGCCAGCCTGCACCAACGAGGTAACGCCACCGCACAGCACGGCCTGCTCGCCGAACAAATCAGTCTCGGTCTCTTCGGTGAAGGTGGTGAGGATGACGCCGGCGCGAGCGCCGCCAATGGCATCGGCGTAGCTGAGCGCAAGCGCCTGGGCCTGGCCACTAGCGTCGTTCTCAACCGCGATGAGCGCCGGTACTCCGCCGCCTTCGGTGTAGGTACGACGCACGAGGTGACCGGGACCCTTCGGGGCGATCATGATGACGTCGACGGTCTTGGGTGGGCGGATGCGCTTGAACCGGATGTTGAAGCCGTGCGCGAACGCAAGGGCCTTACCCTTGCGCAGGTTCGGCCGAATGAACTCGTCGTAGATTGCCTTCTGCTCGGTGTCGGGGACGGTCATCATGATGACGTTGGCCCACTTGGCGGCCTCACCCATGCCCATGACCTTCAGACCGGCGGCCTCGGCCTTGGCCTTCGACTTGGAGCCCTCACGAAGGCCGATGACAACTTGCGCGCCGGACTCCTTCAGGTTCAACGCGTGGGCGTGGCCCTGGGAGCCGTAGCCGATGATGGCTACCTTCTTGCCCAGGATGATTGAACGATCAGCGTCTTTTTCGTAATACACGGTGGCGGCCATCAGCGTGCCTCTCCTCTGGTTGGGGTGGGTCGGTTGCGTTCACGGACAAGCTTGGGAA
>JAYTKG010000407.1:0-3480 GCA_043730435.1 Acidimicrobiia bacterium
TCGTGAGGAATGAGGCTGGCGGAGGGAACGATGCTGTGCCCCCGGTCACCGAAGTAACCGAGAAAGGCGTTGCGCAGCTCGTTCGCAGTGCGAGGGATCGTCGACATGGCTTACGAAGCCTATCGACTCCCTGTCGGGACGGTCCGGTCCTAAGCCAGCGGGCTGAATCGGCCTACTTCGGTTGGTCGTCTTCGGCTCCGATGCCGACAGCTGGGCGGGCCGATGCATGCACGGTGAAACTCTTCGTTTTCTGACCGATCATTGGCATCAACACCAGCGTGGCCGTTCCGTTGATCGTTACCCGTACGTCGCACTTGGGCGTCGGTGCGCACGTCACGTCGATCGAGTGATCCGGGAAGCCTTTGTCATTCAGATACGCGCCGGCCCGCGACTTCGCCTCGACCTCGTCAAACACTTGGCCGACTTGATCCACCTTGGCCGACTGAGCACCGACACGCGCCGCAGTGAACGCCGCGTTCGACGCGTCACGTCGGGCTGAAAGAATCTTGCCTCCATCTACCACCATGGCCGTGATGACAAGGAACGTGAAGCTGAACACGACTAGAAACATGGTGAGGGCGTAACCGTCATCGTTGCCTCGCTCGATCCGGTTCACGCGTTTACCGTCTGAATCTTCGCCACCGCGATCGGCAGGTCCGTCGTCGCAATGTAGGACGGCAACGTGCCGCTCTCACCCGTCGTGGCCGTCCACGAAATCACCCAGGTCACTGACACACTCGCTTGGTAGCGCATGTTCGGCTCATCCTTCGATGTTCGTCGGTACGTGTACAAACAGTCCTCACGTTTCGACGGGATACCGGCGCATGTCACCGCGTCCGCAGCGATACCAGGGTTGAACACAACCTTGGTCGCCCGAGCCGTCATCGTTGCACTTGCCGACGGAACACTCACCTCGAGCTTTACGTCTGCCGTCTTCGCACTTTCAAGCCACACATACGTTGGCCACGACACATACTGCGTCGGCATGAGCGGAGACCAGACCGGTTCCGTTGCCGGAATCTCCTTGACCATGTCATCCCACCACTCACGCACCACGATGCTCGGCGGCAGTACCGGGATCAAATGAAAAGCCGTCCCCGACGCACACGCCTTCGACCAGTACTGCCACGTGATACCGCTCGCATCCCTATACGGGTCATAACTCGTGGTCGACGGACCCGGGCCCGACAACATCGTCCACACACATGTCGGATCCCCACTCCCTACCCCACCCCGCCCATGCGCCGCTTCATAAATACCCAACCGGGCAATCGGACCGCCAGCGGAGGGTGTCACGACAGGGGGCGGCTGGCTTACGTAGGCAGAAGCCACGCGTTGCGGCACGAGGCTCACCAGAACCAGGCACGCTGCTGCTAGCGACCGGCGCACAGATTGACCCCATCGTGCAAAACGAGTTGCATTCGCTCGCTCGTTAGCCATTTACCGTCCGAAAGCACCATCGTCACGGTGTTCTCGAACGACCCCTTTCCGTCGTCCACTATGACGTCCTCACCGTTCGGACCAGCATTTGGTTCAACCGCTACTCCCGTATCCCACAGGCACTCCTTCAACGTCGCGACCGTCCGCGATTCGTTAAACACGACCGACGCAACAACGGCCACAGTTGGATCGCTCACGTTCTGACGACCGATCCACTTCTTGCTAGCGAGGGCAGCGGCATAGCTGGCGATGCTGGCCCTTGCAGCCGAATTGGGCGACGTAAACGACGTCGGATCACACGACGCTGGAGCAGCAATACACCGCAGCTGATCGGCAAAGTTCTCGTCGTGGGCTTGCCGCACGACCTTCTCTAGATCTTGCAGGCTCATGGTTGTCGTCGTGGCCGCGGCGGTCGGAGATGGCGCAGTGGGCGCGGGCCGTGTCGTTGGCGGCCCCACAGTGCTTGGCGCGGCGGTCGTGGCGGTCGCGATCGAAATGGGGGGTGCGACCGGAGTGGCTTTCTTGGCGCTGCCGCCGCAGGAGGCGAGGAGGACAAGCGTGAGGGCACCCGTAAAGGTCTTGAGACGAGACATGGCGACGACGGTAACGGGCCGCCGCCGAGAGCGCTAGCTACTCTGCGTGATCTTGAACCGGTGCTGCTCCTCCGCAGAGTGTTCTTGCCCGTTGCCAGAATCAGCCGACATGTTCGAACGAATCTGAACTTGCGGCAGTTACTGCTCCCACCGAACAGTAACTGCCACAAGTTCTAGTGGGGATGCGGGAAGCACCCGGCTGGTCGGCCCACGCGTTAGCGGGTTTTGCGGCGGCGGTAGTCGGAGAGGTGGCTGACTTCGGTGGCGTCGATGGCGTCGGGGAAACTGACGGCGTGGCCGTCTCGGCGGGCGCGCATTTCGGCCTCCTTGGCAACCATGGCCAGCCGGCCGTCCTTCAGTGCGTCGGCGACATCCATGACCGCGGCGCGCAGACCGGCGACGGTTTGGCGGGCGACATGATCGGGGCTCAGTTTTTCGACCGTTTGTTGCACTTTGCGCTTGGCCATTCGGGCCGCGCCAATACCGCTGGCCGCTCCGGCAACAAACCAGGTGAGTCGCTTCATCATGGTGCCCTCCGCTTAGCGGGTGCGTCTTCTCGGCCCCGTAGCCGTCGTGCTGCTCGTCCTGTCCCCGATGCTAATGCCACCGTCTTGATGACCGGTGTCGAGAGTGCCATTTTCGCCACGCGCGACACTCCTTCAACCTGGGACGAGATTGCTTCGGCGGAACCGAGCACTCGGTCGAATCGGTCGAGGTCATCACGAGCGGTATCAACCGACTGGCGCAGTTCGGTAAGCAACGGTCGCGTCTCATCGCGCAACATGGTGACTTCGGCTCGCAACTCCCCAAGAGCGCGCAACATGCGAAGCAACACCACCACCATTGCGGTGAAGCCGATGATGTACAACACTGCGCCAACCACAAGGGCCAATTCGGTTGCGGTCATGAGCCCTCCTTTGGTCGGTGAATGCGGCCTTCGTAGCCACGGTTGGTTGGGGTGTAGTACGTCTCGGTGACACCGTCGGGCCGATACTGCTGGTCAACCCAGCCGTCGGGTGCATCATGAGGGTACTCGTATCCAACACCATGCCCGAGCCGCTTGGCCCCCTGGTAGTGACCGTCGCGCAGATGAGCTGGCACTTCACCGGCGGGGTGGCTGCGCACCGCTTCCTGCGCCGCCCAAATCCCCAGGGCGCTGCTGTTACTTTTCGGTGCGCTGGCCAGGTGCACCACGGCTTGCGCCAGGTTCAAACTCGCTTCGGGCAAACCGACAAACTCCACCGCGTGGGCGGCGGCGTTGGCAATCAAAAGACTCATCGGGTCGGCCATGCCCACATCTTCTGAAGCAAGGATCACGAGGCGGCGGGCGATGAACCTGGCATCCTCCCCCGCTTCCAACATGCGGGCCAGCCAATAGAGGCCGGCATTGGCATCACTGCCCCGAATCGATTTGATGAACGCGCTGACCACGTCGTAGTGATCGTCG
>JAYTKG010000408.1:0-8516 GCA_043730435.1 Acidimicrobiia bacterium
CACGACGTCTGCCCGGACCGGCACCCCACCAGATTCTCATACCAACACGAGCGGCCCGACCGGACCATCGGAGCTAACACCTATACGACGCGTACCTCGAAGAACTCAAGAAGGAAGGATTGATCTGATGGCCAGAACGAAATTTTCCGAACTCCGCTCCGAGGTCGTTGCACGCCCTGGAGCCACCGATCGTCTCGCTCAGCTTCGCCGCGACACTCTCGAAGAGATCCGCCTCTACCAGCTCCGTCACGGCGAGGCCATCAGCCAAGCAGAACTTGCCGGTCGACTCGACGTGACCCAGGGGGCGATCTCCAAGCTCGAGCACTCCGACGACGTACGCGTCTCAACACTGCGCCAATACCTCGAAGCCCTTGGTGCCCGTCTCGAACTCGTCGCCGTATTCGACGACGAAGATCGGCGAGTACCGGTACATCTCGGCAAAGACTCCGCCGCCTGACACGGGAGCGTTACCGAACGCCGGTGCTGCCCACTACGCCGGATATGCGTGTACCCGAGTCGGCGGCGGACCGAGCGAAGTGTGCGCCCACGATCCGGCGCGCACGGACCGGGACCGTGTCGACCGAACAGCGCCGGCCAGCTACGGCTGGGTCTTCGATCGTCTGCAGCAAGCCGTCTGCTCCACCAGTCGATCGCTGCACGGCGGATACCCGATAGATCGACCGCATCGGCACCGGACTGCCCCCTCCTGCCTCCGCAGATAACAAAGGCCGTGGCGTGTCAGCACGAGGCCAGTCGCTTCGTGCTCTCGTTGGTGAAGGGGTTCCTGCCCGGCGATCGTGCCATACTCGCCGGTGACTCGACGCTTGGAACCTCGGGAACGTGCAGGATCTGCGCTGCAGCAAGGATTCCGGAGCGTGTGGGTGCCAGCATCTCGCGTCTGCCTCGCTGGGGAGCTCGCTCATATCAACGCCGACACCATTGGTGACTTTGCGCTCGAGGCTGCACTCGGCGAAGGGGCGGACTTGGCGGCCCGTTAGGGCGTTCCTGGGACTGCGGCGCGCCGATCACCAGTAGGGTCTGTGACCGATGAACCTCGACGGTATTGATGTGTCTTGGGTTCGAGGGCAACTTGAACGCTTCGTCGCGGAGACGAAACCGATGGGTGCTTCGAGCGGCAACGTGATCACAGCGCGTACCCACCCAGCGTGCGGTCGGGATCAAGCAATAATCATGGTCGAAGTCATCCGGCCCATCCTCGATCGCTTGTACCCACAGTGGCGCTCCGAGAATGGATTGAACCAGTACGACGAGTTTCGTCAGGAACGCGATGCGAGCAAGCGCCTGCTCGCCAGGCTCGACACCGCTACCGAAGTAGCAGCAAAGCTCGGAGCTGGCGACAGCTCGCCTCGCATCACGGCAGCCTCGCTTCATGCATTGATCTGGCAGGCGGCGCAAGCTCAATGGGCGACTGAACATCGCCATGAGGCCGTGTTAGCCGCCGCGAAGGCGGTGAACTCTCATCTCCAAACCAAGATCGGACGCCGAGACGTGTCTGAGGCCGACCTGGTTCGTCAGGCGTTCAGCGACAAGCCGCCCGAGAGCGGGAAACAACGCCTTCGGTTCAACTCGGTCGCCGACGAGCAGACGCGGAAGTCATTGAGACAAGGCGTGATGGAGTTCGGCGCTGGCTGTTTCGGTGCGATTCGCAACCCGCTCGGACATCTGCCGAACGACGAGCTCGAACTTGACGAGCAGACTGCGCTTGAGCGGCTTGCGGCGCTGAGCCTGCTCGCCCGATGGATAGATGAGGCGGACATCGAATCCGTGTGAGTTCTAGAACTCGAGGGCTCTTGTCGTCGCCACGAATCGACTGGTCGACCTCCCTTCGGACTAGCGCACGATAGTGCTGACGCAAGACCAGCAGTACCAAACGGGGCGGATCGCAGTGCCGGACGACTAACGAGGAGACAGAAGGCCAGGCGAGAAGCCGGAGAACGCCCCTACAGTTCGGGCCTATCGCTCGCAAACCGGCGATCTGTGCTCCCACGACGCGGCCTGAGGTGACGCCGGGGGACGCTCGATAACGTCCTGCGGTCGTTGGCTGACGCCACTCGGAATCGGCCCAGGTGCAGTGCCCTCGGGTCACCTACATAGGGGTCGTTGTTCCAGCGCTCCTTGCTCGGCAATCAACACCGTAAGTGACGAGCAGTCGGCCGGTTCACAGATTCGACCGGCGACAACGTCGGCGACGCCCCAGGCGATCGAGAGCACGACGTGCGAGCACTATCGAGCACGATCCCGACCGCCGCGTGACCAAGCCGTTCGGCGAACACCTTCGGA
Source organism: Acidimicrobiia bacterium (assembly GCA_043730435.1). Taxonomy (GTDB): domain Bacteria; phylum Actinomycetota; class Acidimicrobiia; order Acidimicrobiales; family Ilumatobacteraceae; genus JANMCE01. Next base: position 2,302 of record JAYTKG010000408.1, read on the forward strand.
TGAACCCTGTGCCCGGTGTATGCGCCGAAATGTTGCCGTATGTTTACCTGTGCCGTCTGGTCCTGTGCACCTGGTGTGCACCTGGATCATGTGAATTCATCCCGAAAACACAGAAAACCCCCGCTTAGCAGGGATTTTACCGTGGGCGATAAGGGCCTCGATCCCTTGACCCCCACCGTGTGAAGGTGGTGCTCTTCCGACTGAGCTAATCGCCCGGGCGGAAAGGACCTTAGCGGACACCAGCCCCAGGCAGCCAACCACTTACCCGACGTGCACGCAGACCATGGCATCACTGTTGCGGTCGAAGTAGCCCTCGGTGCCTGGGATGCAGATTCCGCCTCGCAGGATGATCGCTTTCACCACTCCGAAATGGGGCCGTCCGCAGGGCACCTCCACCGCAGCGGCACCAGGGCGAATGGAAACGCACGCGTCAACTACGAGGGGCTTGGTGATCTCGGTCTCTGCGGTGCCGCGCCCGCCGCCGACCGCATAGGCGGTGAATACGAAGATCACACCCAACGCCGCAATGACCATGAGCGCAGCCGCGGGCCAACGGCGCGATTCGGCGAAGCGATGCGCGGTGAACACCGGCTCGGGCTCACCGTCATTGTCCAGTGGCGCATCGAAGCGGCGGAACGCAGCGGGGTTCGGGCGAAGCGACGCGTCATAGGCGGCCCGTCGACCGGGGTCGGACAGGGTGTGCCAGGCCTCGTTGAGCAGCGCCATATCATCGTTGGTGGCGCCGCTCGTGTCGGGATGAAACACCAGCGCAAGCTGCCGGTACGCGTCCCGAACTTGTACTGGCGAGGCGTCACCGGGGACGCCAAGAAGCTCGTAGAACGTGGCGATAAACCTATGGTAATTCTGCGTCTTCGGCCGTGTCAGTATCCGAGGTCGACGTCGATCGGCCCGATGGGTGGTTGGCCATCGCCGAAGCGGCGAACATTGGTGGCGATGCGTTCGGCCAACAACGGTTCGCCCATCTCTGGTGTATTGCCAACGTGGGGGGAAATGATGCAGTTCGGCATGGTCCACAGCGCATGATCGATCGGCAGCGGCTCAGGTTCGGTGACGTCGAGCGCGGCGCCACCGATGACGTGATTCTGCAGTGCCCACACCAGATCGTCGGTCACGATATGACGGCCGCGAGCGACGTTCACAATCCATGCATGACGCTCCATCAGTTCGAGCTCGGACCGGCTGATGATGCCTTCGGTCTCGGGCGTGAGCGAGAGTGCGACGACCACGAGATCGGCACCGGTGAGCGCGTCGATCAGACGATCACTGCCCAGCACTGCATCGGCGCCTTCCATGTCAGCCACGCGATTGCGCACCACCGTGGTGTGCGTGCGAAACGGGAGCAACAACGGCAAGAGCGACGTGGTGATTCCGCCGCCGCCAAGGATCGTCACCCGTGCACCGAACAGATTGACACCGACCGGTTCGGTCCACGCGTCGGCACGAGCGTAGGCGCCAATGTTGCGCATGCCTGCCAGCGCCAACCCCAACGCCAACTCGGCAACCGGGTCGGCGTAGACACCCTTCCCGCAGGACCACTGGCGATTGTCGTCGACCAGATGGATGAACGTCTCGACCCCAGCGAAGGGTACCTGCACCCACGAGATGTCGGGTGCGTCGGCCAACAGCGCTTCGAGTTCGTCCGCACCGTACGGATCACTCCAAATAAGGCCCTGCGCGTGGCCCGGGTCAACGAGCTGACCGCCGCCAACGTGGACGGCCTGTTCAATCCAGGAAGGCGCCGGTGAGGGTGCTACAGCGATACGAGGCGGATAACGGCTGGCCATGGCTGCCCACAGACTAGCCGCCCGATCCGCACCATTTGGCATTGCATCAACGACGAATTCTGCTTGTTTTCGCAGTTTCCACAACGACTTCCCTTGCTATCGCAGGGGCGGACCGACATGATCAGTTGGGATGAACCCACCTCGCCGTAACCCATTACATGTCGATGAGATCGATCGGCTCATCATCGAACAACTGCAAGCCGACGGCCGGATGCCGTACACAAAACTCGGTACGCAGGTCGGCTTGTCCGAAGCCGCGGTGCGGCAGCGAGTGCAACGACTGACCGATGCGGGTGTCATTCAGATAGTGGCCGTGTCGGATCCCATGCTGCTCGGACGACGTCGCATTGCCATGATCGGGGTTCGGGCCGAGGGCGACACGATTCTGCTCGCCGAGCAGATTGCTTCGATGCCCGACGCCGAGTACGTGGTCATTACTGCAGGCTCCTTCGACATCATGGTGGAGGTCATGGCAACCGATGAGGCCGACCTGCTGCGCATCACCAACCAGATCCGCACCATCCCCGACGTACGGTCCACCGAAACCTTCATGCTGCTCCACATCGCCAAGCAAACGTTCAACTGGGGTGCTCACTAATGGCAGCCGATCCGCGTCATCTCTGGGGTCATTTCAGCCGTATCTCCAGTGACCGGACTCCCGTCATGGTCCGAGGCGAGGGCTGTTACGTGTGGGACAGCAAGGGCCATCGGGTGCTCGACGGATTGTCCGGTCTGTTCTGCGTGCAGATCGGCCACGGGCGCAAAGAACTCGCAGCCGCGGCAGCGGCACAGATGGAGAAACTGGCGTTCTTCCCCATCTGGTCCTACGGCAACGAACCGGCCGTGGCCCTCGCCGAACGCCTCGCCCATCTGGCGCCACCCGGTTTAGAGCGAGTGTTCTTCACCGACTCTGGTTCGGCCGCGGTGGAGTCCGCGTGGAAACTGGCGCGGCAGTATCACTCGCTCATGGGTGACCACCGCCGGTCAAAGGTCATCAGCCGCATGTACACCTATCACGGCACCTCCATGGGAGCACTCGCCATCACCGGCATTCCCGCGGTGAAGGCGCCGTTTGAGCCATTGGTTCCCGGCGCAATAAAGATCCAGAACACCAACCGTTACCGTTGTCACGACTGCGCGCATCTCAGCGACTGCACGTTGCGCTGCGCCGACGACCTGGCGTTACGGATCGAGATGGAAGGCCCCGAGACGGTAGCGGCCGTCTTCCTCGAGCCGCTGCAGAACACCGGTGGTGCGCTGGCACCTCCCCCTGGCTACTTCGAGAAAGTGCGGGAGATCTGCGATCGCTACGGCGTTCTGCTGGTGGCCGACGAAGTGATCTGCGCCTTCGGGCGATTGGGCGATTGGTTCGGGTCCACCCGGTACAACTGCCAGCCCGACATGATCACCTTCGCCAAGGGCGTCACGTCGGGCTACGCCCCCATGGGCGGGCTCATCGTGCACAACCGCCTCGCCGAACCGTTTCTGGACGATGCCAACAGCTTCCTGCACGGCATGACCTTCGCCGGCCATCCAGTCAGCTGCGCGGTGGCCATGGCCAACCTCGACGTCATGGAGAACGAAGACATCTGCGGCAACGTTCGCCTGAACCAGGACCTGTTCACCTCGCTACTCGAAGGATTGCGTGACATCCCCATCGTGGGCGACGTTCGCGGCGCCGGCTACTTCCGCGCCATCGAGCTGGTGCGAGACCAAGCCACCAAACAAACATTTAACGACGAGGACTGCGAGTGGCTGCTACGCAAGACGCTCTCGCCTCGCCTGTACGAGTTAGGGCTGTACTGCAGGGCCGACGATCGAGCTGACCCCGTGCTGGTGCTGTCTCCCCCACTCATAGCCGGGGAGACAGAACTGCGGGAGATCGAACGCATCGTGCGCATTGCCCTCACCGAGGCAGCCGACGCGCTCGCCAAGCGCTGACGGACACACGTCACAGGGGCGGCGCCGGACACTTCGCTTAACCTTGACATACATGTCAAAGCTGCAGGACGCTCCGCGCACCCGCACCCGCACCCGCACCCGCACCCGCACCCCGGGCTCGGCCGCGGCCGCGTTGAGCAATCCGCGGTTCCGTCGACTCTGGCTCGGATCGTTTGCATCCAATATCGGAACATGGATGCAGTCGGTGGTTTTGGGCAGTTTCGTGTTCAACCTCACCAAACCGACCGGTCACCCGAGCACCTATGTCGGCCTGGTGTTCTTTGCATCGCTCGGCCCGATCCTGCTGTTCGGCATGGCGGGAGGATTTCTGGCTGACCGTCTTAAACGAGGGCCGTGGATCATTGCGTTGCAAGCAGAGCAGGGCATCTTTTCACTGGTACTGGCGGCCATTATTCGTTTTAGCGCCAGCCCAAGAGTTTGGGCGTTGCTTGCGTGCGTGTTTGCGATAGGTGTCGGCAACGCACTCAACGGGCCGGCGTGGGGTGCTGTCGTGCCGAGCGTGGTCGGGGCAGAAGACTTGCCCGGCGCGCTTTCGTTGAATGCCACCATGATCAACGGTTCACGGGTGGTTGGTCCGGCCATCGCCGGATTGCTCTACCCAATCATGGGCGCAGCGGCGATCTTTGTGATGAACGCGGTGACCTACGCGTTCGTAATAGTTGCGTTTGCAACGGTTCGTCTACCGATTCAAGATCGCCCAACCGGCACCCGAAGCGAACGGTTCATGGGTGGCGTTACCTACGCCCGAGCCCATCCGCGCGTGCGTCGCTGCCTCATCATCATGACGCTGCTCTCAACGTTGTCGCTGTCGTTCGTCGGGCTGTTTCCCTCCATCGCTGAAACTTCGCTTCATCTCCTTACCAAATCAGCCACGTACGGCTGGCTCTACGCAACGTTCGGCATGGGTGCCATGCTGGGCTCGTTGGCCATTGGCACCGTGCTCGTCCGAGCGGACAAACGCCGTGTAGCCAGGCGAGGGCTGTTCGCCCTCGGCGTCATGATCCTGGCATTCGGCTGGACCACCTCGGTCGCCCTGGCGTTCCCGATTGTGTTCGTGCTGGGAGCTTGTTATTTCGGCACAACCACGGCACTCATGACCGTTCTGCAGGCCGGACTTGTCGACAGTGTTCGCGGTCGCGTGATGGCACTGTGGATGATGGCCTTCGGCGGAACCGTCGCCATCAGCCTTCCGGTTTACGGCTGGCTGTTCGACCGTCTGGGCGGGCGCTGGGTCCTGTCCATCGGGGCAGCCAGCGCAGTGGGTATTGGCTGGTGGGCAAAACTCGGCGGAAGTGGAGCCGACGCGGCAACCGCAGGGCCGGACCACCAAAGCCCGACCCTGCTCACGCCGTAGTTACGCCGTCTCGTCCTGGTCCGGTACCACGAGCACTGGCAACGGGGCACGGTGCACCATTTCGTAGGTGATCGAACCCAGCAGCGCGCCCCGCATGGGACCCTCGCCGCCGTGGCCGACAGCGATCACTTCGGCCTTACGCGCCTGCGCAACATGGATCAACGCATCAACGGCACGGTCCTGCACGAACTCGGACTCGACGTCGAGGTCTGGATACAGGCCGAGAATCTCTGCTTTCACCTCGTCAATGGCTCGCTCGCCGATGGCCAGAATTTCCTCTTCCAACGGACCGCCGCGGGGACCGAGCCGGGTTGGGTCATAGCCGAACACCAACACCAGCGTGGCGCCCATGAGGTTGGCCACCCGGGCGGCCGTTCGAGCAGCGGCGGCACCGCTGCCATCGCCACCAATTCCTGCAACAAGAACGGCCATGGTCAGCGTCCCTTCACATAGGTGCCGAGGGGTGCGGCGAGCGTGTCATTGCTGTTCGGGTCCTTCACCAGTTCTATTGGATCTGCGGAGTAAGAGAAGAACTTTCTGAACTTCGCGGCGCACAAGAGCATCAGTGGAATGCCGGTAATCAATAACCCGGTGCCTGTGATCAGTAGGACTCGATCGCCGTCCGCCTTCAAGTTGTCTCGAACAGTTGCGTAGAAGACATACAGCAAGACGATGCCACCGAAGCCCGGCAGGAATCCCATGAGTACGAAGTTCTTCACCGACTTAAAGATCCACTTACGGAAGTAGAAGATGCATGAGATACCCGAGAGGCCGTAGTACACCGCAATGGCCATGCCCACGGCACCAATGGACGACGTGTACAGATCGGTGCTGGTGTTCCTACTGACGATGACCAAGAACAGGTACCAGATGATGGACACCACCCCGAAGAACCAGGTGCTGTAGTCGGGCGTCAGGCGGCGGGGATCAATGCGGGCGAACTTCTCTGGCACGGCACCGTGGGAGCCCATCGACAACATGGTTCTGGTGGCTGGCAAGATGGTGGTCTGACACGACGCAGCCGCGGAGGTCAGCACGGCGATGATCAACAGCTTCAGCAGGATAGAAGGTAGTGCCACCTTGCCAAGTGCGTA
>JAYTKG010000409.1:0-2124 GCA_043730435.1 Acidimicrobiia bacterium
GATGACCACCGAGTCCAATAATGACTGGGCGGTGATCGACGGTTTTAGTAAGCGCACGAAACGTTCGGCGTCGCAGGCGCTACCTCCGTTGCCCACCACAAACACCCGTCGGGAACTAGCGGCGCATTCGGCGATCAATGTCGCGGCCTCTTGAATTCGTTCAGTATTTGCGGCCAATGTCTCCTCATCGAGGATCTCGCCGACGGTCCAACTGCAGCGGGCCGCTCGGGCCAGTTCCGCAAGTGCATTGTCGTCGGGGTCGCTCTGCGGACGGTGCGCGGGATCCGTTGAGGAATCTCCTTCGAGGAACGGATACAGGAATGATGGTTGATTCATTGCGCTACTCCTGGCCATGTCACTTGCATGTCACTTGCATGTCAGGTCCAGCCGACGAAGCGCTATTCCGGCGTGAACCAGTACGAGGTGGTTCGCCTGCACATCGTCGATCAAGCTGACATCGACGACCTCAGGTCCGCAGGCGGTGCGAACTCGGGCCATGTTGTTGGCCAGTACTTCGACAACTTCGCTGGTGGTCGCCTCGTCGGCGCAGACCGAACAACTCGACAAGGCAGATGTGTTTTCGGTGGCTCGCTTCGTCAACCGATTGTTCTGAAGGCAAATGAAACTAAGTTCCCATAGCAGATGGTAGGAGCGCGTAAGGAACCGTTCAGCGGAACTGTCGGTGCCGAGTCTGACGAGGAACGTTCGGGGGTTGAGGGGAACTGTCGATGTTTCGTCTTGCCAGCCGATGTGGATGTGGTCGGTGCCCCAAGCGACGGCGCGTAGCGACAGATCAGTGATTGGCGCTGAAATGGTCGATCCCATCGAAACGATCACGTCCCCAGGCTGGGCCCGGTCGCGCAGCATTTGGATCGCGCCTTCCCATCCCCCATTTACTGCAATCGCTGGCACGGCCATGGCTCCCACGGAAGCCGGATGGACGTACTCTACGGCCAGGTGCCGGGCATGGTCTTCCAGGCCGGGTGCCACCGTCCACAGGGTCGACCCTTCGGCGATACGTCGAGCGAGGTGGCGGGCAGCGACAGCCAGTGCGTCGCAGGCGTCGACCCGTTTCATGTTTCTCTTGGTGCTGCGAATGTTTCTCTTGGTGCTGCGAATGCTTCGAAGTCTTCGTTGTCGCCGCCGAGAAGGGTGAGTAACTCCAACGTGCGACGCGCTTCGTCCTCGTCGAGAATGCTCATCGCGAATCCAACGTGCAACAGGACCCAATCGCCTATGTTAAGCCCGCTGCCATCGGCTTCGACGACCAGGGAAACATTCACGCTGCGCCGGGCTCCATTGCATTCGACCATCGCCTCATGGGTGGTCCAATCGACCGGTCCGATTACCTGAGCGGGAACTCCTACACACATGTACGTTCCGCTTTCAATACCATAAGTATACCTAGTATAGTTTTGATTCCCTCCACTGCCGGGCTGTTCGGAGCGGCATCGACAAGTGACGCCCGTACCCGATCCGCATTCGTTACATCGTCGGACCAGGGAATCCGGCCCCAGAGGGGAATCCCCATGCCCTCGACGAACTCCGATACCGCCTGCCCATCTTCGGGGTTGCGAAGCTTGTTGGCGATCACGCCGATCGTCACGTTGGGAAGCTCGGCGGCCAGCCGGGCCTGCAGTCGCACCGCTTCAAGGGAGCGGAAGTACGGTTCGGCAACCAGGATCAGAACGTCGGCATGACGCGCCGTGCCGCGACTGAGGTGTTCCGGCGAAGCCTCAAGATCCATGATTGTCCATGTCTCAGGTTGCGACCCGAGGTCGCAGAGCAGTGCGGACCCGGCTGCATGAGCGGAGCAGAGACACCCTTCTTGCGCATGGTCGGGCATGCCCATTCGCACCAGACGAACGCCGTCAGGGCCGCGCACGCCATGATCGTGAAGCACGTGGTCAAGGGGCACTCGCAATGCGGCGGAACCGTCGAGGCGTCGCGAGACGATGTTGGTGCTCAATATCGGGACCTTGGAAACGGCGTCGAGATCGAACCCCATCGCCGCAGCAAGGTTCGGGTTTGTGTCGGCGTCGATGGCCACGACGGTCTTGCCGTCACGCGCAAGGAGCCGTGCGATCGTAGCGGAGAACGTCGTCTTCCCGGCTCCGCCTTTGC
>JAYTKG010000410.1:0-5418 GCA_043730435.1 Acidimicrobiia bacterium
CCCCCACAAACCGCGCCCGGCCGAGCCCACCTTCGAGAGCGCGACCCAGCTGGAACAACGCGAACATATTGAACGCCAGGTGAATGAGGCCGAAGTGGAGGAATCCGCTGGTGAGCAGCCGCCAGTACTCGCTATGAAAGATGGCTGGAAGATCAAGGACGAAACGATCGCTAAAACTGTCATTGCCCCGGTTCAGTGATGATCCCTTGCTGGCAATCACGCCTACCACGAACACCGCGATGTTGATGGCCATGAGCGCGGTAGTGGCGAGGTTGCCGCCGCTGGTTGCGTTCCAGCGGCGGATACGTTCGGCGGCGGGCGGCATGGCGGCCTTCACACAGTCGACGCAGTGCGACCCGACCGACGCAGGAACGAGGCACTCAGGACAGGCGGGCTTGCCGCATCGGGTGCAGGAGCGGCCGGTGGGGCGATCGGGGTGGCGGTAGCAGACGGGAGACACAGTGACGGGCAGGCTAACTGGCAATCGAGCGTTTTGGCGCGCTATGCCGTTGCGGTACCGGTAATGGCGACATGCTGGATGCCCGGGGTCTGCAATCCGGCGATGGCGTCGGCCGGATCCATTCCCGCCAAGATGCCAGAGGGTGTCGTCAGGACGAACAGCGAAAAGATGTAACGATGGGTCCCCTGAGGCGGGCAGGGTGCAAACCAGCCGAGCGTCGGCGAGCTGTTCAACGTCTGCACCGTGCCACGGGGGAGCTTGCCTTGAGCGAGGCCCGGCGTGGCGGGGTCGATGCCCGCCAGAATCCAATGGACGAAACCGGACGCATCGGCGTCGGTGACGGTGAGAACCAGTTCGGTCGCAGTGGCGGGAATGTTGGTCCACTTGAGGTCAGGTGAGAGGCCCTTGCCCTTGCAGGTGGAATCTGGCGGCAACGGTCCGCCGTCGACCCACGAGCCGTTCAGGCTGAGCGCGGTCGTTGAAATCTGGGCGGGCAGGGTCTCTAGCGATTCGGCCGGAATGCCTTCACCCGGGGCCAGCGTGGTGACGGGAATGGTGGTGGGTACCACAATCGACAAGCTCTGGTCGGGTGAAGCAGGTTTGAGGGCGCGCCCGTCGCTCTTGCAACTGACCAGGACCGTCACACTGGCCAGAGCCACAAAGATGGTCACAACTCGGTTCACGACTGGTGAACTCTAGGCGGCTTTCACTGTCGCTGGTGGGCACTGCCGCTGCGAAGGATATGAGCCTATTCCTGTTACGGCCGGTAATCTGACGACCTATGGCCGCTGATCTTCGCCTTTTGTCCGTGCACGCTCATCCCGATGATGAGGCTTCCAAAGGCGCTTCGTCGGTGGCGAAGTATGTCGCCGAGGGGGCCGAAGCCGTTCTGGTGTGCTGCACCGGCGGCGAAGAGGGTGACATCCATAACAAGATTCTGCTGGAGGAGGGCGGTGCCTTCCACGGTCTCGATGAGGCCGCCATCAAGGCCAAGATGGCCGAGCTGCGTCCCTACGAGTTGGCTCGATCGGTGGAGATCATCGGCTTCACCGAATGCGTCATGCTCGGCTACCGGGACTCGGGCATGAAGGACACAACGCCCAACGACCACCCCGAATGCTTCTGGCAGGCTGACCTCGACGAAGCTGCCGGTCGGCTCGTGGCCATCATTCGGCGTACCCGCCCGCACGTGCTGTTGACCTACAACGATGATCAGCAGGGCTACCCCCACCCCGATCACCTGCGAGTACACGACATCACGTTGCTGGCATGGGAGCGAGCCGGTGACGCCGACTGGTATCCCGAGCACGGCGAACCGTGGACACCGCTCAAGATGTACTACACGCTGTGGAGCCGTGATCGCATGTTGAAGATCCACAACGCGCTCATCGCCAAGCACGGCAAGAGCCCGTTTGAAGACGCCTGGTTTGACCGGCCCAATCAGGACGAACGCATCACCACCAGGGTGCCCGTTGCCGACTACATGTGGGCCCGTACCCAGTCGTTGCTGGCCCACGCCACCCAGATCGACCCGAACGAAGGTTGGTGGTTCGGGCTGACCGACGACGAATTAAGTGAGCTTCATCCGTGGGAAGACTGGGTGCTGGCCGAAAGCCGTGTCGGCATGCCCGTCGTGGGCGAAATAGAAGACGACCTGTTCGCCGGCATTCGAGAGCTGGTTGGCTCATGACGGTGCAGTACCGCATCATCCACGGCAAGAAAGACGAACACGTCATGGGTCCCGATGATGCTGACGTGGTCATCTCTATCGAGGCCGCCGACGCAGCAATGGACCCGAACGTCGCCTACATGCGCGGCAAGCTGAAAGTGGTTGGCCACACCGGTAAGTTCTTCGACGCCCTCAAATCGGGCGAGGTCGCCGCTGCCCTAAAAACCGAACGCAGCTAGGAGCGCATGGCGTCGCGCAGCGCCCGGTACCCGATGAACACTGCGCCGGACGCGGTTATCGCTTGGCGCAGCGCCTCGTCGTGCACGACCAGGTTGTAGTCATCGATCCAACCCGGCGCGTCGGTGGACATCGCTCGAACCTCGGCGGTGTCAATGGCGGGCTGCACATGAATTTCGGTGACGCCGGGGGACAGGTTGGCGAGCTCAGCCAGAATGCGATCTCGGCTGGGCGCCTTCCAGGTGTGATTGAACGAATCGGGAAAGACGATGCCTTCTTCGGCGGCCAGCTTCCGGAAGGGGAATCCGGCCTGCTGCTCGCTTATGGAGGACGGCAGCCGGATGGGTAGCCGAAACTCGCAGGCGAGGTCGATGTAAATGTCGAAGAACTCTGGCCGCAAGGTGATCGATGTGAGGTGGGGCGCCAAGTGGGTGACGTCGATGCCCCAGGCCATGGTGCGCTCGATCTGGGCCCGGCATTCGCGACGCACTTCTTCGGGGTCGGCGTGCTCCCACAAGTCGTCGATGGTGCGGGGAAACCCGCCTTCGCCCGATAGCAACGACGGTGCGTGGGTGAGCGGCCCCCAGCGGTAGAACTCGTTCTCGGCGTTCAGCGTGAGATGCACGCCGATGTCCTCGCCTTTGTAGAGGTGGGCCGCGTGTCGCGCCCAGGGCGCCGGCACCATCAGGGACGAACACGTTGCGGCGCCATCACGCAGTGCCTCGTACACCGCGACATTGGCGGCATGACATGACCCAAGGTCATCGCAACTCAAAATCACCAGCTTGGTGCCGGTTGGGTGGCCAAGCCGTTCAACGAGCGATGTCATCGGCCGCATGTTAACGCCGATCACCGGTCGCACGGCTCGCCGGATTGTCGAGCGTCAGCGAGAAGGAGCGAATACGAGCGGTAGCGAGCGAGCGACGTTAGACACGGCAGGCGGTCCAGAGGCCGCGGCCTGCGGCCTCGGCTTCGGTAGCGGCTTGATGGAAGTCGGTTGCGTGCGCGGTGTTCGGTTTGAACGACATCTCCCTGGCGTCGCCCTGGCGCATCAGCTCGAGGTTGATGAAGAGACCATCTTCGACGCGATAGACGTAGGCGAGTAGACGGTTGTAGGCGTCTCTAGCTTCGATGTCCCGCTCAAGGCGCACCGCTGTTCCGGGCGGCAGCAGGCTCTTGGCGAGCTTGCTGGCCTCCGGGCCGTAACACTCGATCGGCCAGTTTTTCTTCACCGTTTCGGGGGTGTTGATACCGAGAAGGCGAACGTTCTCCTGCTTGCCGTCGATGCTTACGGTAACGGTGTCGCCGTCAACGACGGTCACGATGACGGCCTCACCCGTCGGGAGCGGCTTCGGTGTCGATCGACAGCCAGCAAGCAGCACAACGAGAACCAGCGCGGTGCGGTACATGGTGACCTCCGACGAGTGTATGGGGGAGGCGGGTAACCGCGAGTGGTTGCAGGTTAGATGCCGAAGTTGCCCGCGTCTACGGCGGCGACATCCTCGGCTGCGCCGTCGACCGTGACAACGGCCGCGCTGCGGCGCCCTTCGAGGTACAGCAGCAGCTCTACCGGTTCGCCCGTGATCATCACGGTGGCACCCTTCCCGAAGGTCTTGGAGCCAGCCGTGGCACCGGTAGCGACCAGCTTGATGGCCCGCCCCGTCCTGGCCTTGCGGACCATGAGCGGGCCGAGGCGGGAGAGTGCCTTCCACGCTTCGGCCTGGAGGTCGGGTCGGTCGCTGCGAGGCGAATGGCCATTGGCCCGGCGCACATCTTCGTAGTGGACGAGGTACTCCACGAAACTTATGGCGGACCGCACGGCGGGGATCGACAGTGGCCCTGTCGGTGGCGTCCGCACCCGGGCGAGAATGTCGTCGTAGGGGCGTTGCATTTCCTTCGTCATCAGCTTGTCGGTGAAGCCGGCGAACGGGCCGCCGAAGATGATGCCAGGCCCGGCCCGCAGATCACGTTCACGAATGGCGAGGTGAGCGGCGAGGTGGCGGGTGGTCCAGCCCTCGCACAGCGTTGGTGCTTCGGGGCCGAGTTCGGCCATCAGGTCAACCAGGTCGTGGCGTTCGCGCAGATCAAGATCGGTCATCGGCCCAAGGGTATCGGCGTCGTCGCCGACAAGCCCTGTTGATCGAGAGCCGCGCCATCTTGTCGCCTGGGGCAGACTGCTTGGCAGCCTGTTCAACATGTGGAGGGGCGAGAGAATCGACCGGAGTCACGCGGCCGGTGCCAGGAGGTGGCGGCTTGCTTGCGGATGTCTTGGTTTGAGTCCATCAGGGTCAATGACAAGTCACAGTTCACATTCGCCAGGCACGGCCGGTGAGTTCAGACTGTACGTTAACCCTGATGGACTCAAACAATATTGCCCGGGGTCGACCGGAGCGAGCCCTAAGCTGACACATTGGACTCAGGTGCTGGGACGTATAGCTATTAGCGTTCGGCGCATGGCCTACTTCGTACCACTTAGCTTTTTGCCCGACGGTGTTGACCGGTCGTCGGCTCGTTGGTTGGCGGTACGAGGTGCGTCGGTTTTCGTGACCGATCAGCCCTGCTTCGACGGCGACCATCACTTTCTTGGGTTGCTTGACGGTCAGCCGGTGTTTGCCGAAGATGTCGCCGATCACCATCACGATGACGGCGCTTTTGTCGATCTGTATTCGCTCTTCACTCGTGTGCCCGAGGTGGAATGGATGGTGGCCGGTCGCGCCGTACAGATCGTCGACTGGGCCCGCACCCACAAGTTTTGCGGACGATGCGGTACGCCCACTGTCGCCAACCCGAATGACCGCTCGATGAAGTGCCCGGCTTGCGGGCTGCCCGCCTACCCGCGTCTCGCTCCGGCCATCATCACGCTGGTGACCAGGGGCGATGAGGCTCTGCTGGCGCGAGGCGTGAACTTCCGCAACCCGACGTACTCTGCGCTTGCCGGTTTCGTAGAAGCGGGCGAGACGCTAGAACAGGCTGTTGCTCGCGAGGTGTTGGAGGAAGTGGCGATCGAGGTTGGCAACATCCGCTACGTGTCGAGCCAGCCGTGGCCGTTTCC
>JAYTKG010000411.1:0-3254 GCA_043730435.1 Acidimicrobiia bacterium
CCACGCGATATGGGCGTTTGTCGAAGATGAACCGGTCGTCGAGCGGGAAGTTCACGTTGGTGGTCTTGGTAGCGATCTCGCCCGTTATGACCGAATCGACCTCAAACGTCACGATGGTCTCCACCCGCACCACCGGTCTACCGATGAACACAACGGCGAGATCGGCCGTCTTTTCGCACGGAGCCAGCGTGGTTGTGGTCTGCGGGGCCGTTGGCTCGGGTGGCACCGTTGTCGGTTCGATGATGGCCGGAGCGGCAGGCGCGACCGATTCGGCCGGGGCCTCGGGGACGGGCTCGACGGGCGGCGGATCCGTTTGCGCACCAGCGACAGACGTCACCCCGAGCGCACCAACGACGAGCGCCAACGAAACGACTACCCGCCGACCCAACAATTGCATGCATATGGTCTAGCACCGACGATACTGGGGACGTGGGTTTCAATCCGTATCGCAAGCTGCACCGCCGCCCGTCCGACTATTTCATGGTTGCCGGCGCTCTCGTCGCTATCGCCGCCATCGTTGCCTGGGCGTTTTTGGGCTGACGGGGGTAGGAGCTGTCGTCGGCCCGCGCAAGCCGACGACAACACTCCAGTGATCGTGAGTAACGGTACCCACTGCCGCCCGCAGTGGCTCAACTCGCCGACCGGTTTCAGGGTAGGCAACCCCGACATCGGCGTCTACTAGGGGTTTCCCTAGTTCGCGCGGGTCATGCCGGCCGCGACATTGCTCGGATGAGTCCGGCGCGGCTGCTGAGCTGCAGCTTGCGAAAGACATTGCCAAGGTGAAACTCCACCGTTTTGGATGAGATGCCCAGCTCAGTGGCGACCTGTTTGTTGCTGTGCCCGTTGGCCACCAGCAACGCCACGCTGAGCTCGCGATTGGACAACGTTGAAGCCGCGCCGCCAGACGAGTGGGCCGATGACAACTCAGCAGCCCGCTGCAGCCAGACCGCCGCACCCAAACTTCGCAAACAGGGTAGCGGCATGGTCGGCATAGTGTCTCGCTCCGACCTGGTCATTCTGCCGATCGCGGAACTCAGCAAGAGCAAGGAACGATCGCGCCCGTTCGAAGACCGCGGACTGGTCGCGAGGATGTCGATCGACTGTTGAAAGGCTATTTCGGCCAACGCTCCGTCAGCGGCCAGGCCTCGACATCGCAATGCCTGCCCTGTCACTACCGCGAGTTCGGCGTGTTCTGCTCGACGAAGGAGATCTTCGGCCCGAATACCGGCAGCAACATCGCCGCACTTGGCGAGTGCCTCGATGTAGTCCGCCTCCGACCACATCCAACCCGGATGGTTTAGGTGACCTTTTTCAGCCCATTCGCGCACTTCTTCCAGGTGAGCGCGTGCCGAGACCGAGCGCTGTTCCGCTAAGCACCCGAGCCCGCGAGCGTGGGCCATGGTTGCGGCGACGGAGCCCATAGTGGCTACGGCCGATTCGGTGGCTGCTCGACGAATGAGAAGCTCGGCTTCCTCCACCCTCCCAAGACACATTTGTACCTTGGCCATTGTGGCAAGCAGGTAGGTCGCTCTCTCCATTGACTGGCGATCATCATTGATGTTCAGGGCGGCGCTTCCCGCCAGAAAGCCCTCGCTCCATCGACCCACGCGCCAGTAGGCCTCCACTCGCCAAACGGGAAGTTCGGAGAAGACGACCTGCCAGCCTGTTACTTCATTGCGAACGGCGAGTCGTTCCAGAATCTGTGTTGCGAGATCCCATTGCTCGTCCGCAAGGAGCGCCGCCGCGGCGATGGTAAAGCCTGCCGTTGCGTCACCGCCAAGACCAACACGTTCGGGAACGACGGCGTGCTCGGTCTCAAAAGACATCTCGCCGATGGCCGTCGTCGAGGCGAAATCTGATCGGCCGACCACCAAAGCGTCCGATACTTCGCGGGCCAACTGAACCATCGAGCCCGGCACGAAAGGGGCCTTCTTCAGCGCTTGCTCGGCAAGAGACACGACGTCGGACAGCGCCCAGAAGTCGCCTTCGATCAGCATCAGCTGAGCGGCGCAGAGGGCTTGAAAGATGCTCACCGCCGGCACGATCGAAAGATTGGCCGCCGACTCTTGTGTCAGATGCTCCCAGCACGAGCGCACGGAGTGTGCGGTCAACGGTGGGAAACCGTAGAGAAAGGTCTCCACGGTGAGTTTGTCCAACGGAGTGGGCGCCACGCGAACGGACATATGAACGAGCGGACTAGCGGTGGCTGACTGTCCGTAGAACATGACGAGCTTGGCCGCGAACCAGTAGCGATCGAAGCGGGCTTGGACATCGGTGGTGAGGACAGCAGATCGTTCGAAGTATCGAGCGGCGTCAAGGCGTGCGCCACGGGCGTACGCGGCTTCACCAGCCGCGTTGAGCGCATCAGCGACGGCATCGCTATCGAATGCGTCGCTCTCGGCAACATGCCAGGCCCATCGTTCGGGGTCGGCTTCGGGCGACAGAACAGCCGAGAGTGAACGGTGCGCTTCCGTGCGCCAGTGCACCGCAATGGACACGTAGGCCGACGTTCGTATCACCGCGTGGACGAACCGAATTCCTGACACCAGACCAGCGCGCTCGGCCGGACCGAGGTCATCACTACAGAGCTGCAACGTGCCCAACGCTGCGAGCAGAAGATCGTCCGACGCTCCCTCACCTGCCGCAATGACGGCCAGGGCGCGAAGCGTTACCTCGGGCAGGGATTCGAGAAGTGGAAGATAGGCATCCACCAGCCGAGGCCCGACGTTGACGATCTCCGGAAGAGCGGTCACTCCCACACGTTGTTGCGAACTCAACGATCGCGCCGCCATCATGGTCCTCGATCACCAGCAGCATTGGCTCGGCCGAGACCGCCGCACTGAGCAGCGTCACCAGGGCGTCCATCAACGCCGGCCGATTGTCCATCACGCCTCTTCCACCAACGGCGTCGAGCAACCTGACGATCGGTCGGGGTGATCGACGACCATGCAGTTGTCGGTAGGGCACGGACGAGTTCGAGCAGACCACGCATCGGCTGACCCATACCGTGCTCGAAACCGGCAATCCGCACGGTTGAAACTCCGACTCGCCACGCAGCCAGATCGAGCAGTGCCGTCTTGCCGACACCGGCATCGCCAATGAGTCCTACACGTACAGAGGTGCCGTGGCGGAGCGGATCAAGAAGCTTGGCCAGCTCCTCCAGTTCGGCTTCCCGACCTAACACCTCGGCGCTCACGTCAGTACCTCAACCTATTCGACGGCCTTTGGAGGAGTGGCTGGAAACCAGCCACTCC
>JAYTKG010000412.1:0-3499 GCA_043730435.1 Acidimicrobiia bacterium
TCCAGACCTCCGGTTCGATCGGTCGTGTCAGGAGACCGATCTCCTCGGACGGCATCCGTCTCGTATCGGTGGCGGTCCTGAGCGTGTGGACGTCGAATATGAGGGGGTCGAGCCGATCGATGACGACGTCGTGCCAGACCTTGAGCATCGTGAGCCGCCGGACGAGCCCCTCGTTGAAGGGGCTCTGGGCGAACCAGTACAAGTCGTAGAGGTCACGCTGTTTCCGGCCTCGGCGCCACGCAGCCAGCTTTTCGGCGATGGCTTCTTCATAAGCCGGCAGTGGCATGGGTGGCAGAGCGAATTCATAGGCTTTGTGCACTGGTAGTGGAATCGGCTGCGCCAATGTTGTCGGTAGCCACAGCGGACGCGTCGACACATCGATTTTGCCCGGGATGTCAGGTCGTCCGAGTGGCGTATCAATTTGCAATCTGCCGTGAGGGCCCTTGCGCTGATCGATGGAGAAGGAGACCTCATGGTTGAGCCATTCAAGGTGTCGAAGACGACCTCCAAAGCCGTGTCGTCCGGAGCGACGAAGTCGAGATCGGTTGAAAATCTGCCCGCAGCTCCAGCGCGAAACTTGCGGAGTGACGTGCCACCTTTGAGAACCACGCCGAGATCGAACACGCCGACGTCGTGCAAGAGAGCGAGGGCGTAGTCCTGAACGATGTCGAGCAGAGCGGGTCCGCGACGCCCTCGACCGGGAGGTGTGTGCCGGGCCAAATACCCCTCAGTTATCACGAACTCACCGAAGCTTCGAGTCCACGCGGGAGTGCACTGTCATACAGTCGCCAGCGAGGTACCCATCGCGCTCCAGGCGCGCCGCGCGGGCCGAGGTAGGTGACTGATGGGCGGTCAGGGGATATGCGTTCGATCTCGTCAGCGATATCGAAGCGGTGCGCCCATTCAGCGAGATAGCCGAGACGTCCCAGTGTGGCCGTGTTGCGGCCCTCGGCTTCGTTGATCAGATCAAACAGGCTGCTAGCTCGCATCGTTTCACCGAGCCACTCATCGGCGTTCGCCCAGTCGCCCATCTGTTCAGGACGTTCCGCGCACGCGACGAGTGCTGACGGGGGAACCAGGACCGGGACACCATTGACGGTCCCCGACGCAAGCTTCCAGTCGAACGTAACGGCACGCATCTCGCTCAGCGACTTCGGTGGCCGCCAGCCTCGGCGGTGCACGAAAACAGGTCGATTCGGGCGATGTTCCGAGTAGCCATACATCCACACGGCCGACTCAAATCCAACCGCTACCGGAGCGTCAGGATGGCGCCCCAGAACAGCACGCAGCTCAATCAGGGCGTCATCAGACCCATACCTCCCTGCCCGGGAAGCGGGAGCGAACTCCCAGCTATTGCGCGTTCGCAAGGGGAGTAACCAGCCAGCCCGCACAAGCCGCTGCGCAGCCTCCGCCACAACCAACGGAGAGTTGACGACGGTGACGATGTCGAGCAGCAGGTCGCCAGTAACGAGCACCGGCTGCCGTAGTTCAAGCTCCTCGACCAGCGCGGCGATCGAACGAGAAGCCGTCCGAGATGTTTTCATCTGGTCACGTTCCACGTATACAGGATACGTTAAAGGTGTTCAATTGGCAACAGTGACGGGGTAATTCTGACATCGCTTTTGGGAAGTTATACGGGGGCTTGTTTGTGCGGCTTCTAACAGGCCGCACCATCCCCAGCCAGCGCAGGAACGGCCCGCCGAGATCCAAAGGAAGTTAAACCATGTCAGCAAAACTCACTCGACACTCTCACCAGCAGCCCGAACGCATGTCCAGAGATCGTTGTGACAGAAGGAGCGGTCAAACCTCGAAGACGGCCGAGCAGGCGGTGTCCGGCTTGTGGTTGGAAGCCCGGACGGCCGGCCGACGCTGCGGCATCTGTGAGGGGCCGGTTTCCAACAGCGGCCGGTGCAACGTCAGAGGAGAATACTCCGGCTGAGAAGGTTCCTGGTCGGTCCCCCGGCGGTGCTCGGGCTATCTCAGCTTTTCGCTTGACCCATCGGTCAGGCAGACTGCACGGCATGAATATCGTCGTCTGTGTCAAGCAGATTCCCGACCCGAGCGCTCCTGGCGCGCTCGATCCGGCCACCAACACGCTCAAGCGGGACAGCAAGCTCATTCTTGATGAGTCCGACAGCTACGGAGTGGAGATGGCGCTACAGCTTGTTGCCACCGCCGGTTCGGGCGAAGTGTCGCTCGTGTCCATGGCCCCGAACGGCGAGGTGTCGGGTCTGCGCACCGCCCTAGCCATGGGCGCCGCTCGTGGCATCCTTGTCTCCGACCCGGAGCTACAGGGTTCCGACGCACTCACCACGGCCAAGGTGCTTGCAGCTGCAATTACTCGACTCGGTGGCGCGGATCTCATCATCGCCGGCACCGAATCCAGCGACGGCTACACCGGTACCGTGCCCGAGCAGATCGCCGAAGTGCTTGGTCTGCCGTCGGTGACTTTCGCCAAGCACGTCGAGGTCGCCGGCAGCACGCTGAAAGTGAATCGTCAGACTGAGGCCGGCTACGACGAGGTTGAGTGCCCTCTACCCGCCGTTGTGTCGGTGACGGCCGGTGTGGTCGAACCTCGCTACCCCAGCTTCAAGGGCATCATGGCAGCCAAGTCCAAGCGGGTCGAGACGGTCACGGCTGCCGACCTTGGCGTCACACCAACCGGTTGGGCCGGTGCCGGGCAGACCATCGTGTCGGTCGAAGCAGCCGCGGCTCGTGCCGCCGGTGAAGTAATTGAAGATGACGGCGAAGGCTTCGCCAAGATTGTTTCGTTCCTAGAGAATTTGAAGGTGATCTGATGGCTCTCAACACGATCTGGGTCTACGGCGAACTCGCTAACGGTGCCCCCACCACCGGCACGCTTGAGCTGCTTACGAAGGCCCGCTCGCTCAACGCAGCCAACATTTTCGTGGTCATCGCCGGTGACGCCTCGGGCGCGGCCGCCGACCTCGGTGCCCACGGTGCCAACAAGGTTTACGCCGTCGAGCTCGACGGCGCGCTGCCCGGCCCGGCCATCTCGGCGGTCATGAAGAAGGCGCTTGATCAGGGTGACGTGCCCGATCTCATCCTGCTGCCCATGACGTACGGCGCTCGCGACGTGGCCTCGCGCCTGTCGGTCAAGCTTGACCGCACGGTGCTCACCAATAACACCGAGATCATGTTGTCGGGCGACGACGTTGTCGTGCAGACGCCCGTGTTCGGTGGCGCCACGCTGGTGAATACCAAGTTCTCCGGTCCCGTCCCTCACATCGCCATGTTCCGTCCGAAGAGTTTCGCGGCTGAGGCCGGTAGCGGTGCTGCCGCCGAAGTCATTCCCGTGCGCGTTCCCGACACCGGCGCAGCTGGCGCCGCCCGTGTCACCGCTACGCACGTCGAAGCAACCACCGGTCCCAAGCTCGATGAAGCCGCCATCGTGGTCTCGGGAGGGCGTGGACTCGGTGAGGCCGGCAAGTACGAAATGGTGGAGAGTCTGGCCAAGCTGCTGAAGGCCGCGCCCGGA
>JAYTKG010000413.1:0-4743 GCA_043730435.1 Acidimicrobiia bacterium
CACCGATTTTGAGGGTCAGGTGTATGTGTTGTCGAAGGAGGAGGGTGGTCGTCATAAGCCGTTCTTCAATAACTATCGTCCGCAGTTCTTTTTCCGTACCACTGACGTGACCGGGACGATTCAGTTGCCGGAGGGTACGGAGATGGTGATGCCGGGTGACAACGTGGCGATGACTGTGCAGTTGGGTAAGCCGATCGCGATGGACGAAGGACTCCGGTTCGCTATTCGTGAAGGTGGCCGTACCGTTGGCGCCGGCCGCGTCGTCAAGATCAACAAGTAAGGGATTCCTTCATGGCTCAGAGCATCCGTATTCGCCTGAAGGCATACGATCACGAAATCATCGACACCTCCACCAAGAAGATCGTGGAGACAGTCGTCCGCACCCAGGCAACGGTTCGTGGGCCCATCCCGCTGCCGACCACCAAGCACCGCTACACGGTGATTCGTTCGCCGCACAAGTACAAGGACTCACGTGAGCACTTCGAGATGCGCATTCACAAGCGCCTCATCGACATCGTGAATCCCACCGCCAAGACCATCGATTCGCTCCAGCGCATCGAACTCCCGGCCGGTGTCGACATCGAAATCAAGATCCAGAACTCCTGAATCTGTCGGAGGAGGGGGCGTCATCTTCGGATGGTGCCCCCTTCGCCGTTTGTCGTTCGGCGCTACCTAGAATCACGCTGGGAGGACAGACCATGAGCATGATGTCCATGCATCCGCACCTGACGTTCGATGACTTCCTGGCGATCGAACTCGACTCCGAAGTCAAGCACGAGCTCATCGGCGGCCTCATGTACAACATGGCTGGTGTTAGCTCCCGCCACAACGACATCGTTGCCAATCTCGCGATTGCGATCGGCGTGGCCGCACGGTCGAGCGGATGTCGCGCCCGAGTTGCAGATCAGATGGTGACGGTTGATGACATTAATGCGAAGTACCCGGACTTCGGCGTCTACTGCGAGGACGAGGGCGACAGCTTCTATGTGACGCAACCATGCCTGCTCGCCGAGGTGCTGTCGCCGACATCGCACGAGCGAGACAAGGTCACCAAGCTCGCGGCGTACCGTCGACTGCCGAGCCTGAAGGCGTATCTGATCGTTGACCCCGAGACGCAGACCGTCATGGCCCACATGCGCGACCACCGCGGTAAATGGGCCACCAACAACTGTGGCCTAGGCGATCAACTCCTCCTGCCCTGCCCCGAGATCATGCTCCAAATCAACGACATTTTCGCCTGACGGACGTCTTACGCTCGCTCGGCTGTGACGGCCCAACAGCCGCGGCTGGCGTTGTGGATGTGGATGTGGATGCGATCGGTGTGTTCTCGTTGCCGAATAGCCGGTCGAGGTTGGTGGCGAGCTCGGCGCCGTCGATGATCGCGGCGTCGGTCATCATTGCGTTGTGGTCGAAAGCCCGCACCGAAAGCTGGCGTCCGGTCAGTTGGCTCGGAAGTGCAGCGCTCGGGGCCGCTTCCTCGCACGGATGAAGGTGGAGAAAGATCGGACTTGCCGAACGGTACGGCGAGTCCTGATCGAACGGGTCGTAAGAGACCAGCACGAGTTCCTCCCCGATCTCGGCGTCGCGCAGACACTGGCGGTACGGGTACCCGGGCTTCTCGTCTGCCACATAGGTGGGTCCGCCGCCACAGCGAAGTCTGTCCGCCGCGTTCGAGTCGATTGAGACGAGTCGGAAACTATCCATGACGCGATCGTACGCACAAGGCTCCGCGTCGACTAGCGGGAATCAGACGCAGCGTTAGGAGCCAGCTTCGATCAGGGCACGTATGAGTGGATGCAAGCCCTCGTCATGGGCTGCGGCCATTTGCGGTTGGAAGAGCGTCGCTAGGAAGAAGGGATGATCGGGTAGCTCGATGCCCTCAACGCCAGCCTCTTCGGCATTGGCTGACACGATCACGCCGTGCTCGACGAGACGAGCCACGACGAGCTCCTCGGCCTCGGCCTCGGGCTCGGTCTCGGCGTGACCTCCGCCCGGCGATCCAGCCACGTTGCGGGCGTACTCCACCAGGCCTACTGGAACCCACCACACGTTCCCAACCAGGAAGGTCGAGCGGGCCCTAGCGTCCGACAACTCAGTGATTCTGATGTCGTAGAGCAACATCAGAATCACAGAGTCTCGTGTTCTGTAGGCGCGTGAGGTTGTCCCACAACCACACGCGCCTACAGAACGTTAGGGCACTTTGACCGTTTCGGGTTTGGCGCCGACGGTGGCAAGGAGTTTGGTCCACGCGTCGGTGCTGACGGGCTGGAGGCTCTCGGCGAGGCGTTGCAACGAAGTG
This sequence comes from Acidimicrobiia bacterium, assembly GCA_043730435.1. Lineage (GTDB taxonomy): Bacteria > Actinomycetota > Acidimicrobiia > Acidimicrobiales > Ilumatobacteraceae > JANMCE01. Next base: position 2,300 of record JAYTKG010000413.1, read on the forward strand.
ACATCTGTGCCTAGGCCTTTGACCTCGACGAGCAGGCCGGGTGACTCGACCCACACCAACCGCAATGTGTTCGTTGCGGGGTCCGTGACGACATAGCCTTCACGGCCCCGCACCTTGGTAGCCGCGAACGAACCGGGAGTGACGATGGCGTACGACTCGATGCCGCCGCTCCCGATCGGGTTCATCGCAACACTGACCGATCCGTAGTCGAGGGTCGTCGAGCGGTGCGGTTCCGGCGTGATATCACGACTTTCAACCTCAACGAATCTGTCTGGCAGTAAAGCGACGTTGATATGGTCCGCTGGTAGAGGTGTCGTCATCGATTTCGCGATCGCTGCGAGCTCGTCCGTGGTGAATTCGCGTCCGGACAGTCGAAAGAAGAGGCCCTTTAAAGCGATGCCGCTGTCCCGAACGGCTTCCGGCGTGACCGCCTCGGCAAAAGGTGCTTGTCCCTCGATCGGAGCGATTTTCGTAGTCGTGAACTTGTTGGCGGCCCACTCGACTTGCAACGAGCGTGATCCAGGCGCGGTGCCTGTCTCCCGGTAGACCAGCGCATGCCAGAACGTGAACGGAGCATCGAAATTCGTTTCGATGGTGCGATCTGCTGCACCGCGCAGTCGGGCAAGATTCCCGACATCATGCGGGACGAGTAACGGAAGGGTCCAGGGATACACGCGATCAACGGGATTGGCCGCCGCTGTTGTTGCTTGGGCGATTGCCACGGGAAATCCGGGTGCGCCGTCGTCTTGGATGGCGATGTCCCTTGACTTCAGTAGGTTGGCCCATTCTGTCGAGCTAACTCGTCGGAGGCTGTCAGCAGCCTGCCGCACCTGATGGGCAGGTATGCCGACACCACTGACCTCGATGAGCACGCCGCTCGTCTCGGACCAAACAATGCTGCTGTTCTGCTCGTCGGAAGGGACGCTGATCGCGTCGTGGGCGCGAACGGTCGTTTGCGCGAGTTCGCCGGGTCGGCCGACTGCCCATTGGTCCAGATTCATCGACGACTCGGGCCAAATGTTGACGTTTAGCTGGTGAAGGCCGTTGTCGTCGGCAGGTGCGTAGGTGGCCGTGATGTTCCGATTTGGCGGAATCGTGCTCCGATCGAGAACGAGCTCTAACCCGTCAGGTAGGAAGCCTACGATCGCTCCGTCATCCGGGTTGTTTGATGCTGCTTTTGTCGACTCGGCAATCTGTTCTATTTCCGAGTACGAAACCCCACGACCACCGATATGAATCGAGACCTGTCCATCGGTCATCCGTAGTTCGGCTAGGCCTCGGTCGCTTTCGTCGAACGCTGGCCGACCTTGGACGACGATGGGGTGACCGAATGGCGTACCGCCCCAAACGGACGCAAGTGAGGTTGTGATTTGTACTGCCCTCGCGCCGATCGGCTTCGACGGGTCGCGGTAGATCTGATCCCTGAACGGCAGGCTGTTCCGGTTCGTGTAGTCGCCCCCACCCGAGAAGGTGAAGCCGTCGGGCAGCACCGTTGGTAGATAGATCGGCATGGTCTCGGGGGTGACGTCGGTGCCGGTACGGGTGCGGGCGGGGTTGTCGCGGACCATGATGCCGACGCCGAGCACTCCGGCCGCCACGGCGACCACCGCAAGTAGCCAGGGTCGGCGATTGGGTCGAGCCGGCTCGTCAGGCTGGATGTAGCTAATCGTTGCATCCTCAACGAGTTCCGCACCGCCATCCGAGGCGACCGGCGTATCGAGGGTCATTTCGCGGGCGAGGGCGGTGAAGATGTGGTGGTTGGCTTCGGGGGAGAGGGGTTCGGTTTCGAGAAGGGGGAAAGGGTTCATTGGTCGTTCCGATCCGTCGGGAGGGTGTGGGAGGAGCGAAGGCGAGCGGTGGCCCGGGACAGGCGGGACTTCACCGTGCCAACCGGAAGGTCGAGCACAGCGGCGGCTTCCGTTTGGCTAAGGCCGCCCACCAGGCAGAGGGACACGACCTCACGTTGATCATCGGGCAGGGCGTTGATGCGGGGGATCAGTCGGCGAGCTTCGGCCTGATCGGCGAGGCGCTGGTCGACCAGCGCTCCTTCGTCGGGCTCGGCGTGATCGGGAGCTACGCGGCCGAGGGCCGATGTGCGGCGTCGCTCGGAGCGCCATGAGGTGCGCAACACGTTGTTGGCGATGCCGTACAAATACGCGATTGGCGTGACCTCGATGTCGGCGATGCGGTGCCGGGCTCGCCAGGCTGCCACGAACGTGGACGCCGTCAGTTCCTCCGCAACGGCTGCAGAACAGCCATGGCGCAGGAAGAAGTTGTAGACACGCTCGGCGCAATCACGGTAAATGGCCGTGAATCCATCGGTGGACACCCAATCCGTCACCGGAGGGCGCTTCCACGGTGCGCCAACTGGCCCATTCGTTAGCGCTTTGCGCCCGGCGGGCTGGCACGGAGCTTTGTGATTCTGATGTGGTCAGGCAACATCA
>JAYTKG010000414.1:0-8647 GCA_043730435.1 Acidimicrobiia bacterium
GACGCACCGAGCGATACTCGCTTCGGCTGCCTCCTGGGGGGAGGAAACGGTGGCGGAAACGCTGCGCATTGAACACCTGTCGAAGACATTTCCGGGCCAAGCGGCGTTGATTGACGTCGGCCTCACCATCGAGGCCGGTGAGGTCCACGCGCTCGTTGGCCAGAACGGTTCCGGAAAGTCCACGCTCGTCAAAGTTCTCGCCGGATATCACCAACCCGATCCTGGTTCGAGCGCTTGGGTCAACGGGCAGCCCATAGCGCTCGGAGATGCGCAAGCTGCCGCACTGGCCGGCATTCGATTCGTCCACCAGGATCTCGGCCTGGTGGGCAGCATCAGCACGGTCGACAACTTGGCTTTGACCAACGGTTACAAAACTGGAGCGGGTCGGCACATCCAGTGGAAGGCTGCGGTTCGGCAGGCGAACGAAGCCATGACCGCCCTCGGACTTCCCGATCTCGATGTCCGAGCACCCGTTGCTTCGCTTCCGCCATCGCAAAAGACGGCTGTCGCCATCGCTCGCTCCCTCGTCGGGTGGGAGGACGGCGCCAGCCTGCTCGTGCTTGATGAGCCGACAGCCACGTTGCCGGGTGCCGACGTCGCCCGTCTCTTCGACGTCATTCATCGCCTGAAGGCCAAGGGACTGTCCATCCTGTACATCTCCCACCACCTCGACGAGGTGTTCGAGCTCGCCGATCGGGTGACGGTATTGCGGGACGCAAGACGAATCGACACGGTCCCCGTCACCGGACTCGACCATGCGTCGTTGATCGAGCTCATTGTCGGCCGACGCATCGAACACTCCTCCGCGTCTGAGGTGGCTGCCTCCGGTGTTCCGATACTGCAACTGCGCGGTCTGACGGGAGGCAACGTGCACGGCATCGATCTCGATGTGCGTCCGGGCGAGATCGTCGGTATTGCCGGAATCACCGGATCAGGTCGCGAACACGTACTCGGGCTCATCGCCGGTCAGCTTCCGTTCGAAAGCGGCGAGGTCATGGTGAACGACCGGCCCCTCCAGAACTACGAACCGCGATCAGGTATCGCTGCCGGCGTGGCCTTCGTACCAGCTGATCGATCGGTTCGCGGAACCATCGCCCCAATGAACGTCCGCGAGAATCTGTCGCTGTGCGACCTCAGCCCTCACTTTGCTGGCGGTCGGCTGCGACGGAAACGGGAGACGACAGAAACGAACTGGTGGATTGAGAAGCTCTCCATCAAAACCAGCTCGACGGAAACGCTCATCGGCTCGCTCAGCGGTGGGAACCAGCAAAAGGTGATGTTCGGAAAGGCCCTTCGGCTCAACCCGAAGTTGCTCTTACTCGACGAGCCGACGCAGGGTATCGATGTCGGGGCCAAAGATCAGATACATGCACTCATCGACTCTTCTTCGAACGATGGTGTTGCCACCCTGGTGGCCAGCACCGACACCGACGAGTTGGTGCGCCTTTGTCATCGCGTCATCGTGCTCATAAACGGACGTATTGCAGCAACACTTACCGGTGCTGACATCACCGCAGAACACATCGAACACACGCAACTCCAAACCACCCGGAGAGATTCATGATCAAGCGACTCGCACTCGACAGATTCAGCGCCCTGTATCTGTGGGGATTCTTCATGATTGTCTTCGGTGCCCTGAGACCAAAGACGTTCCTGTCCAGCACATCGCTTCAACTCGTCATCATCGAGAACGTCATCTACGGCGTGTTGGCCATCGCGTTCCTGGTGCCGCTCACCACGGGTACTTACGACCTCTCCATTGGCACCATGATGTCCTTGTCGCTGGTCATCACCAACTCCCTCGCCAAACACCACGTGGTGCCACCACTGGTCGGCATGCTCATCGCCCTCGTTGCGTGCGGCCTTGCCGGTTTCATCAGCGGCTTCATCGTGGTCAAGCTACGGGTGAACAGCTTTATTGCCACCCTTGGCATGAGTCAGGTGATCACCGCGGTGATCCTGAAAACGTCCCGTCAGACCATTAGCGGCGCATTCACCAAGTCGTATCAGGACATCGGAAACAAGAAAGTCTTGGGTCTGCCGCTCTTTGTGTACTACCTCGCAGTCCTCGCGTTCGTCGCCTGGTATGTGCTCGAGCACACACCCGTTGGGCGCTACATGTTCGCTACCGGCGGTAACCCCGAAGCTGCCCGTCTTGCCGGTGTCCGCACCGACCGCCTCGTGTGGGGGTCACTGATCGTCTCCGGCCTGATCGCCGGTTTCGCCGGCACGGTCTATTCCTGGAAGGTTGGCACGTACTCCCAGTCGATCGGTCCAGGCCTCCTTTTCCCCGCGATCGCGGCGGTGTTCTTTGGCGCTTCACAGTTGAAGGCTCGCCCCAACGTCGTGGGCACGCTCATCGCCCTCTACGCCCTGGCGTGGGGCATCAAGGGAATCCAGCTCACCTTCTCCAGTGACACCGAGTGGATCACCCCACTGTTCACCGGCATCTCGCTCCTCACCGCGGTGGCGCTGGCGAGTCGACAGGGCATCATCAAAGTGCGCAAACGCAAGGTCGATGATCCGGTTCCCGCCGTTGTCGCCGCGACGGCGGCCGAGCTCGGCACCTGATCCGCGGTGACTGTTACCGCCACCAGAGCTGTTGTCCTCGCCCGTCAAACCGCGCAGTCAGGTCCGGTACTCGATGACTTTCGTATTGACTCGCTCGCGTTACCTTCGCTTGGCGACGGGCAGCTACTGGTGCGCAACGCGTACATGAGCGTCGATCCGTCCATGCGCGGGCGACTTGAGCCGACAGAAAAGCACTACACCGCCAACTTCGTTCCGGGCCAGCCGCTCGATGGCTCGGCCATTGGCGTGGTGATCGAGTCACGAAGCGGTGCCGTGCCGGTGGGCACTGCCGTTCGACATCGGCTTGGTTGGCGAGAGCACGCGGTCGTTGACGCGTCGGCGGTGACAGCGCACGACCCCACCATTGCACCGCTGAACCAGTGGCTCGGCGCCCTCGGCCAAACCGGGTTCACGGCGTATGCCGGGCTGCTGCGAACGGCTGAGTTCAAGGCCGGAGATGCCGTGTTTGTGTCCGCGGCGGCAGGGGCGGTGGGCAGCATGGTTGGCCAGTTCGCTCGGTTGCTGGGCGCATCTCGGGTGGTGGGCAGTGCAGGTGGCGAAGCCAAGCGGAAACTGCTCGTGGAAGAGTTCGGCTTCGACGACGCCTTCGATTACCGGGCCGGTCCTGCCGAAGAGCAGCTTCAAAGGGTCGCTCCGGATGGCATCGACGTGTACTTCGACAACGTCGGTGGTGAACAACTCATGGCTGCGCTTGATGCCATGCACCAGAACGGCCGGGTTGCACTGTGCGGCATGATCTCCAACTTCGATCCCGATCATCCCCGCTACGACATCAGCAGGCTCATCGGCGTAGTACTGAAGCGTCTGACCATTCGCGGGTTCATCGTGCGTGACCATGAAGACATGCGAGCCGAGTTCGAGCAGCGTGTGTCTGGCTGGCTACGCAGCGGGGAACTTGTTAGCCGGGACACGATCTACGACGGCCTCGAGCATGCCGTCGAAGCACTCTTTGGTGTGATGTCCGGAGCCAACGTCGGCAAGATGCTCGTCAAGCTCGACCCATCCGCGTAAGAAGGCTTCCATGAGCGACCGTGACGACATCACTGATCTTGTCCACCGTTACAGCGATGCGGTTTGCCGCAAGGACCGCGACCAGTGGGCCGCAACATGGGCCGCGGATGCCTGGTGGGATCTTGGCAAGGGACGCTTGACTCGTGGACGGGACAACATTGTCGAGTTCTGGCAGAAAGCCGTGGATGGCCTCACCATCGTGGTTCAGTTGGTGCATAACGGCACCGTCGCCGTCGATGGTGACCACGCGTCGGGCCGCTGGTACGTGTCCGAACACTTCGAACGCTCAACGGGCGTAAAGGGCATGCTGCTGGCCTGGTACGACGATACCTACGTGTGCGTTGACGGTCAGTGGCTGTTCGAGAGCCGATCACTCGGCGCGCTTTATCACGGCCCGCCCGATCTCAGCGGGGCCTTCACACCGCTGTCGTAACTGCCGCTGTTTACGGCAGGGCTTCGATGGTGACGGTACCGGCCTGACCGTTCACGGTGATAGTGGCGCCGTTGGGGATGCGGCGGGTGGCATCACCAATGGAGGGTACGCACGGGATACCGAGTTCACGGCTGACGATGACCGCGTGGGTGCCGACGGCTCCGACGTTGACCACCACACCGCTGACCGCAAGGAATAATGGCGTCCATGACGGATCGGTGCTCGGCGCAACCAGGATGTCACCGGGTTCAAGCTCGGTGGGATCATCGATGGTGAGCAGCACGCGGGCGGTTCCGGTGACGATGCCGGGTGAACCAGCCATGCCCTTGAGCACATCGCCAACCGCTACCTTTTCCACCACGGCGTCGGCTTTGCGGGCCCACTCCGAGAGCGGCTTGGCCTCGACATCAACGATGTAGGGCGGATCGAGCTTGAACAGCTCGCGATAGTCGACTTCGCGTTCGGCCAGTGTGGCTGCGAACGATGCCGGATCGGCCACGTACGCGTCAAGCTCGTCTTCCTTCAACATGTAGATCTGCTTGGCGTTGGCCAGATGCCCGGCGGCCACCATGCGGCCACCGAGCTCATCGAAGCAGAGACGGATTTCGTGCAGGGCGCGGATGTTGTTGGTCTTGCAACGCTCACGCGCCACCATGAACACTCGGGCCGAACTGAGCGCGGCACCGAGCATGCCTATGGCTTCGGCGTTGCCCGCCAGTTTCTGGTGCAGTTCGGCGGTGAGACGTTCCCGCTCGGCCGCTCCCCGTGCCTCTCCTGCGGAAGGATCCGCGCTGTCATCGTTGCGCCGCAAACGGTCAATCGCCGAAAACAGCATGTCGGGCTTGGTCTCGTAGGCCGAGCTGTAAAGATCCCACTCATTCGGACCGCGACAACCATGCTCATACATGAACGTGTCGACATCGGTGACAAACGCTTGGACTTGTGCAGCACCACTCGCCCGAGCTCGGTCGAGCAGCCCGTCGTGACCGGCGTCGAAAATGGTCATGAGTTCCTTGGATGCCCGTACCCGACGAGACATCGTCCAGATGGAATTGGCAATAAGTGCGGAGTCGACATCACCCATACCGGTAAGCAAGCGGGTGACGAGAGTGGGGTCGATCTCGGCCGTTATCGCACCAAGAATGCTTGGCCCAACGCTGGCACCAAGTGACGCCCACGCGTGCTGGGCGAACATGGCCACGAGGTGCCGCTGGATTGAGCGGGCCCGACCAAGAAGTTGAGCGGTGGTCTGTGTGGACAGCTCGGGTCGGCTGTCACGTAACGCCTTGGCTTCCACCTTCTGCTTTTCAATCTCGGGCACGTTGGGCGTGGACATGAACCAGCCCATCTGCTTGGTGAGCAGTTCGGTATGTCGCGGTGACGTGTGCCAGTCACGTTCCTGATATGGCGGTACTGCGGACGGGTCGTCGAAGTAGGCGTTGTCGATCGCTTGCCAGCCAGCACCGGAGCGCACTCCGAACAGTCGGGCCTGCGTGAGGGAGTTGTAGAAGTAGCCGCCAAACAACCCGAACGACTCGGGTTGATGCAGGTCGTATTCATCCGCGTCGAAAACGCCGAGCTGTACAAAACCGTCTCGACAGCCGAGCACGATCCCGCTTTCCCAGGCGAACGTCCAGCCAAGGGGGCTGACCGGATCGGCCATTACCTCACCGGCGTTGCCTCGCGTGTAGTTCGGAAATCGTTCAGTCGGTACACGGTCGACAATCCAACGTTCACCCAGCATATTTCGGTTCCCCCAAGGACGTAGCTCCACGAGCATCGAGCCCATGGAGTTACTGAATCTAGTACAGAGTTACTGATCGAGGTTGAACCCTGAGGTGGGCCGTCGTTCGGCGTCGTAGACGGGGGCCGTAGCGTCAACTCGGTATTTGGCGACAGACGATCCGGCCCGCACGAACGTGCCGAGAAGTTCCTTCATGCCCCAGAAGTTCGGATGACCAAAGTGGGCCTCCAGAGACGCCGCGTCGGCCCAGAGCTCGTAGACCTGCACCCGATTGGTGACGTGGGAATCGGCGGCGAAGCTGTAGGCAAGGCATCCGGATTCGGTGTCGCGGGTGGACTGTTGCATGTCGGCGGCCGCAGCCACCGCGCCGTCGCGGTTGGCCTGATCGGCGAAGTCGATGGTGCCAGCGATGATGATCATCACGACGCCTTGGGAGCAACGTCGACCATGGCTGCATCGGCGGAGGCAAATCGAGCCGAGCCGCCATTGACGCTGCGACCGGCGTCGACGACCAGCGTGTGGCCGCTGACCAGCCGGGCCTCATCGCTGGCCAGATACAGCGCCGCGTTGGCAATGTCGGTCACATCGGGAGCGAATGACGTGCGGTTCGTCCGCTGGGTATGGGCGGCCACGGCATCAAGGTTCTTGCTATCGCCAGCCAGCGCCTGGGCAGTCAGCGCGGTAGGAATCGAGCCGGGAGCAATGGCGTTGACCGTGATGTCGTACTGGATCAGTTCACTGGCGACAGACTTGGTGAGACCCACGACAGCGGTCTTTGCCGCGGTGTAGGCGTGCGGCCCGAGACCACCGATGACCCCGGCGATGCTGGTGGTACTGATAATGGCGCCACTGCCCTGCGGGATCATGACTCGCGCCGCATGCTTGCAGCCGTAGAAGACTGAATGCAGCAGCACGTCGGTGGTCTTCAGCCACGCTTCGGTCGATGTCTCGGCAATGGACCCCACCGCGCCAATGATGCCGGCGTTGTTGAACATCACGTCGAGTCGACCCCACGTGCTGACCGCTAGGTCGACCGCGGCAGCTACCTGGCTCTCAACAGTGACGTCGCACGAAATGAAGCGAGCTGAGTCCCCCAGCTCATCGGCCACGGCTTGGCCGGCGGCAGCCTGGATGTCGGCCACGATGACACGTGCTCCCTCGGCGACGAAACGCTTGGCTGTTGCTTCCCCGATGCCACTGGCACCGCCGGTTATGACGGCGACCTTGCCGGCTAATCGATCTCCCATGAGGTGTCCCTTCCTGTTGTATTGAATGGTCGTGCAAGACTCGGCCGATGTCGCCGAAGACTTGGAACCCTGTTGCGCTGGTTACCGGAGCGGGCAGCGGTATCGGCCGAGCCACCACCGAACTCATCGTGGCGCGAGGTGGCCGGGCAATAGCTGTTGATCGCCATGAAGATGCGCTCGCAGCCTTGACGGCGAGCGGTTCGCTGATCACGTTTCTTGGCGATGTCACCAGCGAGGACGACAATGCAGCGGCCGTCGCGCTGGCCGAGGAAACGTGGGGCCGCCTTGACGTGTTGATCTTGAATGCGGGTGTTCGGGCATCGGGTTCGATTGAAACGGTCGACCTCGACGTGTTCGATGAATCGATAGCCGTGAATCTCCGGTCGGCCGTGCTTGGACTGCGTGCTGGCATCCCCGCGTTGCGACGAGCCGGTGGCGGTGCGGTGGTCATAACCGCGTCGAACAGCGGACTGAACGGCGAGGTCAACCGATGGCCGTACGCCGCAGCCAAGGCCGGAGTGTTGAACCTCATGCGAAGCGTGGCACTCGATGTAGCAGCCGCAGGCATAAGGGTGAACGCGGTGTGCCCCGGCCCCACGCTGACCGGTATGACGGCCACTATGCCGAGCACCGACAACGCCCGCTACGAACGACTGCGCCGCAACGTGCCTCAGCAGCGATGGGCCGAACCGAGCGAGATCGCCGAAGCCATCTGGTTCCTGGCCAGCCCTGCGGCGTCGTTCATCACCGGCGCCGCACTGCCCGTTGACGGCGGAGTAACGGCCACTACCGGTCAGGGCGCGTTGCCGACCGAGTAGATGTTCATTCACTGATCATCCGAGCCATGGTTGCGTGGTAGTGGGCGATCTTGCACTCGCGCTCGGACAGGATGTTGCGCTGATAGGCCGATGACCGTTTGGTGCGCGCCAACTGCTGATAGACGTCGATGTCCTCGCTGACGACTTCCTTCAGGTGTTCCCAGTGGGCCGACATCCGCTGCCAGTAGTCCTCGTACTCGGGGTCGTTACGGTCACCCGGGTAGATGATCTCCCAGCACAGAAACCGGGTGCGATCGACATCGATCGGGATCGGGTTGAACACCTGGATGTGCTCGGGGTTGCAGTTGAACACCGTGTTCGGGAAAACGAGGTAGTGGCAGATCGAGTAACGCTGATGATCCCAGTCCTGCGCCAGCTCGTCTCGGGTTTGGCTGCGGGGCACGAAACACATGTAGTTGTGGTCGTTCACGATATGAAACGTGGTATCCCGAGCTGACTTCACCCAATCGGCCGAGACGTGATGCAACGCTGCGGTGTGGTAAATCTCGTTGAAGCCGTCAACTATGGCCTTGTAGCTGACGGGTACGTCCCACTCGACCATGTCGAGTAGCACCATGTCTTCCATCTTGAACTGACCGAGATCGACGGCTATCTCGGTGCCGATCCACTCCATGAGCGGCTCGACCTTGTCGGGTCCGGCAAGGTTCACCCACACCCACCCGCCCCACTCGCTGGCCGCCACCGACGGAGCGCGCACGTCTTTCAGCTGTTCTTCGGAAAAGTCTTGCCGCTCGGGAACACCCACGAGTTTGCCGGTGGTGTCGTACACCCAGCCGTGGTA
>JAYTKG010000415.1:0-2437 GCA_043730435.1 Acidimicrobiia bacterium
GGAATATCAGCGGCTACACGGGTGCCGCAGTCACGATTGCCGAGCCGGCCGACTCTCTCAAGGCTGCCTACGACCTGATCTGTTGGACGCTGCCGAGCAACGCCGAACTGCAACCGGCGGACTTCAACATCGCCGGCATTGTCGACGGCAGCGTCTACCGCGTGCAACGGCGTGACGGAACCGCATTCAAGATTGCACGTGTCGGTGGCACCACGACGACCTCGACAATCCCCGGGTTCAGCGGGTGCTGACCGGGGTTTACGGGTGAGGTCAATCGCTCGTTGTGGGGCGGAGTGAGGCGCCGGCCTTTTTCAGGCGAGCCACCAGTACGGGAAGCAGAGTGGTCTCGAGCTGAGCAAGGCCTGCGGTATCGGGTGCCGTCGCGTTGAACGAGAGCACGAACCGACCCACCTGAACGATCGCGGTGTCGAACAGAAGGTCGACGCTTTGCCCCGCGAGGTCCATCGAGATCGTGACGCGAAACGCGAAGTCGCTATCGCCGAGTTCATTGATCGCGATCGGGCTGATGTCAAGCCGCTTGATGGTCGCCGGCAACTGGTTCGCCGAGAACGCGCCGAAGATGTCTTTCTGACAAGTGAGGGTGGCAGGGTCCCGTGCGAGGTCGAGCTGGTCCGCTGCTTCTGCGGTCGACGCGTACGCCTCGACCGAGTCGTCCACTTGGTGATCGTCACGCTCAAATTTCTTTGAGTCGCGTTTCGGACGACCTTCGCGCACCACCTCGACGAAGTGCTCGCAACCCGGGACCTTGCGGGCGAGTTTCAAGAGGTCGGGGTCGGAGTCACTGGTCGGGGGGCTGTGCACCCAGCCGCGAAGATCCGCGGGGCGAATGAGGCCGGCGCTGATCGTCTTTCGATCAGCGGCGACCTTGGCGGCCTTGGTCGACTGGTGCGCCGTGGAACTGGCGTTGGGGTCGCAGGCAACGGAAATGAACATGAGCACGACGATGAGGAACCCGGTCCGGCGCATGGGCCAGGTTGGTCTGGGCTGGGGTCGGAATCGGGGACGCCGGTACGATCCGCCGATGGCCGACGACACGACCCGCCGTACCGATTCCGGAATCGAGCTCAAGGCGCAGTACAGCGCCGCGGATCTCGACGGGTTCGACCCCGAGACCGCGCTCGGCGACGCCGGCTCTGCGCCCTACACCCGTGGCGTCTACTCGCAGATGTACCGCACCCGGCCGTGGACGATGCGCCAGTACTCCGGCTTCGGAACGGCGGCAGAGACCAACGAACGGTTCCACTTTCTCCTCGGCGCCGGCCAGACCGGCTTGTCGTGCGCGTTCGATCTCCCCACCCAGATGGGGTACGACTCGGATCACCCGCGAGCCGAAGGTGAGGTCGGCAAGGTCGGTGTGGCCATCGACTCGATGGAAGACATGCGCCTGCTGCTGTCCGGGTTGCCGCTCGACAAGGTCACCACCAGCATGACGATCAACTCGACCGCGGCGATCCTGCTGCTGATGTATGAGTTGGTAGCTGAGGAACAGGGCGTGTCGGGTAAAGATATCGCCGGCGGCACCATTCAGAACGACCTGTTGAAGGAGTACATCGCCCGCGGTACGTACATCTATCCGCCTCGTCCTTCCATGCGGTTGATCACCGACATCTTCGCCTACTGCCAGGCCAACATCCCGCGCTGGAACACCATCAGCATCTCGGGCTATCACATCCGCGAGGCAGGCTCGACCGCGGTGCAGGAAATCGCGTTCACGCTCGCAAACGGCATCGCCTATGTCGACGCGGCGATTGCGGCCGGCCTCGATGTGGATGACTTCGCGCCGCGCCTGAGCTTCTTTTGGAACGCGCACAACAACCTGTTCGAAGAGGTGGCGAAGTACCGCGCGGCGCGGAGGATGTGGTTCACGATAATGACGGAGCGTTTTGGGGCGAAGAAGGAAGCGTCGAAGCTGTTGCGCTTCCACACCCAGACCGGCGGATCGACGCTCACCGCGCAGCAGCCCGAGATCAACATCGTGCGTGTTGCCATCCAGTCGATCGCAGCGGTCATGGGCGGTACCCAGAGCCTGCACACCAACGGCTTCGACGAAGCGCTCGGACTGCCGACTGAAAGCGCGGCCAAGATCGCACTGCGAACGCAGCAGATCATCGGCTACGAGTCGGGCATCGTTGATACGCCCGACCCACTCGGTGGCTCGTACTTCGTCGAGTCACTCACCGACGAGGTCGAGCGACTGGCGTGGGAGTACTTGAAGCGCATTGACGAGATGGGGGGAGCGGTCGATGCCATCGAGCAGGGCTTCCAGATGGATGAGATCGAGCAGGCCGCCTACGAGTACACCAAGTCGATCGATGATGACGAGCGAGTGATCGTCGCCGTCAACAAGTTCACCGAGCCCGAAGGTGTCGACCCCGTCGTGTTCCCCATCGACCCGGCGTTGCAGCGCGACCAACTC
>JAYTKG010000416.1:0-2887 GCA_043730435.1 Acidimicrobiia bacterium
AGATGGGCTTCGGCGCGTTGCAAGCACTGCGGGAGCTGAACTTGGTCGCTGGTCGCGATGTCTCCATCATCGGCTTTGACGACCACCCCGCATCCGACGCCTTCGGGCTGACCACCATTCGCCAGCCGGTGCGCGACACCGGCCGGCTTGGGGCGCGGCTCATGCTGGACCAGCTCGAGGGGTTCGGGGGCGTGATGCACCACCCGATCGAACTCACCTTGGTCGACCGGCTGACCTGCGGTCCGCCGATTGCTTAGCCGCCGCCATCACGACTCAGGCTGACATTTCGTCAACGTTGCGACTTTGTGTTGACGAGCGACCCTCCGCTGTTCTACTCTGCAAGCGCTTACATACAGTCAAGCGCGTCCAGCGCTCGACACTTCCTGAGGGGGAATACCACATGGCGTCACAACGACGTTTGGCCGCAATGGCCACTGTGCTGACTATCTCGTTGCTCGCCGCTGCATGCGGTGACGACAAGAAGAGCAGCGACAGCGGCAGCGGCGACAAGCCGTACGATGGCAAGACCGTCACGATTCTCAGCTCCATCCGCGACGTAGAGGCCGAGCGCCTCGAGTCCGCGTGGGCTGCGTTCGAGGCAGAGTCTGGCATCGATATCAAGCACGAAGGTTCCGCAACCTTCGAGGACGACATCAAGCTGCGCGTTGACGGCGGCGATTCGCCCGACCTCGCATTCGTCCCTCAGCCTGGCCTGCTGGCCACGCTGGTCGGTGGCGGCAAGGTTGTGCCGCTCACCAACCTGCAGGCTGACGTGGAAGCCAATGACATCGCCGGCTGGGTGGGCTTCGGCTCGGTTGATGGCAAGTTCTACGCCCCGCCGTTCGGCGCCAACATCAAGAGCCTCGTGTGGTACAGCCCGACCGCCTTCAAGGATGCCGGCTACGAAATCCCCACCACCTGGCAGGCAATGATCGACCTCAGCCAGAAGATCGTCGACGACGGCGGCACGCCGTGGTGTGTCGGTGCCGAGTCCGGTGGCGCCACAGGTTGGGTCCTCACCGACTGGGTCGAAGACGTCGTGCTTCGCACCGCCGGCGCCGAGACCTACGACAAGTGGGTCGCCCACGAAATCCCGTTCAACGATCCCGCGATCGTTGCTGCCGTCGACGCTGTCGGCGACATCATCAAGAACGATGACTTCGTGCTCGACGGTGCCCAGAGCATCCCCAGCACCTCCTTCCAGGAGGCCGGTTTGCCGCTGCTCGACGGTGGTTGCTTCATGCACCGCCAGGCCAGCTTCTACGGCAACCAGTTCCCCGAGGGCACCACGAAGGGCCCCGACGGCCAGGTAAACGCGTTCTACCTGCCCACCGTCAACGCCGATGACCCCAAGGTCATGCTCGGCGGCGGCGAACTCATCACAGCATTCAGCGATGCGCCCGAGGTCGAGGCTGTTGCCAAGTTCCTCACCAGCGCCGAGTACGCCGATGCACGTCTGGCCCTCGGCAACTGGCTGAGCCCGAACAAGAAGGCGAACATCGCCCTGGTGACCGATCCGCTGGAGCAGACATTTGCTTCGCTGCTCGCCAGCTCGGATGTGTTCCGCTTTGACGGCTCCGACCTGATGCCCGGCCCGGTAGGCGCAGGCACGTTCTGGAGCGAGATGGTCGAATGGGTGGTGGGCAATGCCACCACCGACGAAGCCCTCCAGGCAATCGAAGACAGCTGGCCGACCAGCTGATTGATCCCCTCTTTCGGGGGTGGACCGGTTCGCCGGTTCACCCCCGAGGTGGAGTGTGTGTAGATTTCCGTTGTAGCCGGCCCCTTCGGGTGAGCCGGCTTTCTTGAATCACGGTGGGGGCCAAATGATCGAGATCTTCAAGACGTTGACGGTGGTCGGAGCCGGAATCCTCGGCTTCGTGGCAATTCTCAGCGCGTTGTACTGGCTCGCCAGCCAGCTCAAAGAGCCATGGCGCGAGCGAGCCCGAGTGGCGGTGTTCGTAGGCCCGGCAATGCTGTTGCTTGCCGGCTTGGTCATCCCAGCGCTGTTCAACTTCCGGTTCTCGTTCAACGATCGCAACGACGACTGGTACGGCTTCAGGAACTACGTCGACATTTTCACGAATGAAGACAACCTGATCGTGATGCGCAACACGCTGTGGTGGGGTGTCCTGGTCACACTCGCCAGCACCGTGATCGGCATCATCATTGCCCGCTTCGCTGACCGCATGCGAGGCGAGCCCATCGCAAAGGCGCTCATCTTCCTGCCGACTGCCATCTCTATGGTCGGTGCCGGCGTCATCTGGAACTTCGTCTACTCCCCGAAGCAGTACGGCCTTCTCAACTCGATGTGGCAGTTGTTGCCGGGCGAGCAAGAGACGCAGTTCTGGCTGCAGGACAACAAGTTCTTCGGCCTGGAAAGCAGCTTTATTCCTGGCATCAACACGTTCTTCATCATGGTCGTGATCATCTGGATCCAGGCGGGCTTCGCAACAGTCGTCATCTCGGCAGCGCTGAAAGGCGTGCCCGACGACCTGGTCGAGGCGGCCAAGATCGATGGCGCGACCGACCGCCAAGCGTTCTACAAGGTGGTGCTCCCCTACGTGAAGGGCACCATCATCACCGTCGCGACCACCACCACCATCGCCGTCTTGAAGATCTTCGACATCATTCAAACGATGGGCAAGGGCGGTTCGTTCGGCACCAGCACCATCGCCAACGAAATGTACGAGCAGGGTTTCCCGCAGGACAACGAGGGTCTCGGCGCTGCCTGGGCCGTGTTGCTGTTCTTGCTGGTGGTACCGATCGTGTTCGTCAATGCTCGCAACCAAAAGGCCATGAGGGAGGGTCGCTGACATGACTGCAACCATCAACGAGGCACCTGCGGTCGACCTCACCCCGTTGGCGACCAAGGTCGCCAGATCGG
>JAYTKG010000417.1:0-4729 GCA_043730435.1 Acidimicrobiia bacterium
GCGGCTGGTCGGTCTCTTTCAGCAGCGCTATGACGACGAGATCCACGCCCGCTTCGAGGAACTGGGGGTCGACGACTTCATCTGGCGATCGCCCGGTCAGGTCGACTGGAATACCCCGAACCCGGTCCCCACGCCGGTCGCCAACTACCAGATGCCTTGAACGAGCGGAGCGGCGTGTGACTGAGAATTGGCGGCCTGTTGAGGGTGACGAATGCCTAGCCTTCGGGCGTTACGCGCGCGTGGTAGCGGTCAAGCGCGTCGAGATAGTCATCACAGGCGTGACAGTGCACACGCAGGACGGCTTGGAATTGGAGCTGCCATGGCCATGCCGGTTTCTGACGTCTCCAGGCGCGCAAGACACGTGGCCCGGCTATCAAGCGAGACGATCATTTGTGGTCGTAGACAATTTTCTCCGCGACCCCGACGCCGTCTGCGATATTGCCAACCAGGCCACGTTCGTGGCGAACAAGGCCTACTACAAGGGCTTACGGTCCACGAGTAGATACCTGTGGCCCAACCTGAAGGAAACGTTCGAGCATCTGCTCAACGTCCGCATCACCGACTGGCTTACGCAGCCGTACAACGGCGTGTTTCAACGCACCACGGCCGAGGATCCACTGGTTTGGCACGCCGACACTCAGACGTGGGCGGCCGCAATCTATCTCGACCGATTGGCTTCAGGCGAGGGTGCCAGCTCGGGTACATCGTTCTGGGAACACAAAGCCACGCGAGGGCGGCGCGGACCAGACGTCGAGTCGTGGGATCCGTTGGACGGGGAGTCCTTCGACTGCGTGGACCGCGTCGGCGGTGTGTTCAATCGACTGGTTCTCTGGGACGCAAAACTGCTTCACTCGGCCTCGGGCTATCCGCCCCATCCACGATCGCGCCTGGTTCAGCTCTTCTTCTTTTCGACAGACACCCCGTAGCGCACGCAGCCATGTAGGGTCGGAGGCCGAGCTAGCCGGCCGGCTTGAGGGATGGGTCGAGCTGTAGGGCCTCGGCGACCAGCTTGGCGCCCTCGTCGGTCTGGCCATCGGCGGCGAGCACCTTGCCCAGATTGAACTTGGCCGGCGCGCTCTTCGGGTTGATCTCGACCGCCTTGCGCAGAGACGTTATGGCCGCGGCGCGATCACCTTGGGTGGCGTAGGCCAAGCCAATGTTGTAGAGCGCCGGGAAGTACTGCGGGTCCTGCGCCAGGGCGGCGTTGTAGCCCGCAACCGCGCCAGCCAGGTCACCCTTGGTCTGGGCGATTTGGGCGATGTTGTACAGCGCCAGCTTGTTCTTGGCATCTGACGCCAGAACCTGCTTGTAGATCACCAGTGCCTCGTCCATCTTGCCCGCGGAATGCAGCGTCAATGCCTGCTGCAAGAGCGCGTCGTTCCCCTTGAGCACAGCCGTGGTCGGTGATGCGCCCACGGCCGCGGTTGTGGATGCGCCGCTGACAGCGGACACCGCCTTCGACGAGTTCTTGTGACCCACCAGGAAGCCGCCTGCTGCGCCGACAACGAGCGAAGCGACGGCCACGCCGACCAAGGGTAGCTTCGACCGTTTTGCCGGTGCGGACGAGCGGGGTGGCATCGTCCAATCCTCGGGGGAGGGCGCTTGCAAGCCGCCGGTGTCCAGGGAAGACGGACTCAAACTCTCAGACATCTCACCCATAGTATTGCAAAGCCTGCGCAACGGGATATAGGTCGTCAGCCCTTGACCTTCAGACACACGTCAGCCACGACCTCAATCAACTCGGTGCTCCCCAAGTGTTCCCCGGTGATCCCAAGTGCTCCCAAGTGCTCCCAAGTGTTCCCCGGTGCTTCCCCGGTGCTCCCCGGTTCTTCCCTGGTTCCGAGGCAAGGTTGTGATTTCGATCGCTACAGAGAGCGGGAGATCGTGGAGCAAAGATGCTCTGGGATGCTATGATGCTTCCGATGAATATCGTGCTGCAGATGCGGACCATCTCGGGTCTGTCGCGAAATGAGCTTGCCGCTTGCGCAGGTGTGGCTCGCACAACGGTTGCGCGAATAGAGAAGGGTGAGGTCTCGCCAACGCTCGACACACTCGATCGTCTGGCGGCGGCCGCGGGCGTGGTGCTGGCCACCGACGTTCGATCAGCGGGCGATGTGTCGGCGGTCGCTGCGGCTCGCCAGCTTGTCTCGCCCAACATCGGGCTCGACCTCGATGAACGGTCCTTGGTCTGGTTACGACGATGGACTGCCGGTGGACTCGCTCCGGCCGTGACGCCCGACGAAATTGCCTGGCTTTGTGAGGTGGCCGGGCGGTCGTGCCGCATTGTTGATCGGCCCGGGGTTCGTTGGTTTGATTCGGTTCGCTGGGATGACCTTGCGACTCGCCTTGTCGACAATGATCTCGAGTTTGCGATCAGCGGCTCGGCGGCGGCGAACAGAATCGTGTTCACGGGAACGGTCCCGTGGGCGCTCACCTATGTCGGATCAGTCGACGAGGTCGCAACGGCATTGGGATTGGTGGAGAGGTCGCTGTCGGACCCTGGGCTCAAGATGGCGTTGCTGCCGTTCGACAACGTGTCGAGGTTGGGTGTCGAGCGCGACAATCGTGGCTTCTTCTGGGCAGACCGCTGGCAAGTGGTGATCGACTGCTTCGGCGGAAACAGCCGCATGCCCGACCAAGCCGAAATCCTGTGCGAGTACCTCACCAGGAGCCGTTGATGGAAGCGAATGCAGATGGCCTCGATTTCGAGATGGTGATGGCGCGCAATGTGATGCTCGACGCACTCGATGCGCTTATCGATCACCGGTCGGCATTGACGATCATCGGCGCACAAGCCGTGTACGAACAAACCAAGTCGCTCGTTGGCAGGCCGAACGTGGCCACCAAAGATGCTGACGTGTGCGTCGATCCGTCACTGCTGTCCAGCGTCCCGCTGCTTGCTGATGCAATGACCATGGCCGGTTTCTCTTTGTCGACAAACGATCGTCCGGGAATCTGGGGGAAGTCGGTGGCGATTCCGGGTTTAAACGAGACCGTGCAAGTCGACCTGCTCGTGCCGAACGCTACCGCTGGGGCGGGCACGCGTGGAGCAAGACTGGGAGCGCACGGTAAGCATGCAGCGGGACGTGCGGCGGGGCTTGAGATGGTCATGCTCGACTTCAACGTGATGCGTATCGTTGCGCTCGACGGATCTGCCCGGACAGCTGGCGACGTGAAGGTCGCCGGTATAGGCGCCTTGTTGTGCGCCAAGTCGTACAAGCTCGCCGAGCGGCTGATCGCACGTGATGCCGGTGGAAGAAATCGCGTGAGGTCGAAAGACGCCGGCGACGTCTGGCGTCTGATGTTGGTGTCGGACCCCAGAGAAATCGCGGATCGGTTTGACGCAGCCGTTGGCCACCCCGTTCTAGGTCCGGCTATCAGGCTCGGTCGGTCATACCTGAGCACGGTATTCGAACCGAGGAACGGGGAGGGACTCGTGCTCGCTATCGATGACCTTGAGAACTACCTCAAGGTGGGCGATGTTCGACAGCAGATCGGTGACTGGATGTCTGCGTTCACTCGTTGAAGTTCTTCCCGCGTTGAAAGGCCGCTTGTGTGACAGTACGGTCCGCGTATGGACCTGCGATCTTACGCCGCTACCGAAGTCGCCGAGCACGCTGCCGAGGGCAACCTGACGCGAAGAGAGGCGCTCCGTCGTCTTGCGCTGCTTGGCATCACCGGATCCTCCGCAGCCGCTCTCTTGGCCGCCTGCGCGTCGAGCGCGACGACGGCTTCGTCCACAGCCGTCACCGCATCAACGTCAGCGGCGACGACTACCGCCGCCACGACCGCACCGACCAGCGTTCCGGTTGCGACCTCTGCTGCCGAGACCACGGCCGCAATTGCATCGAGCACGACGGCGGCACCACCCGCAACAGCAGCCGCGCCAGAGGTCAGCCAGATCACGTTTCCTGGTCCCGCCGGTGAGTTGAAGGGGGCGTTTTCCGCCGCTCCGAAACCGAAGGGAGCGGTGCTGATCGTCCACGAAATCTTCGGGCTCAGCGCACACTTTCTGAAGCTGCCCGGACGGTTCGCCGCCAGTGGATATACCGCTCTTGTGGTCGATCTGCTGTCCCGTGAGGGTGGCACCGCTGCCGTTGCCGATCAAGGTCAGATCACGGCCAAGATCGTTGGCGGCGGTGTGGAGCGGCACCTGGCCGATCTCCGAGCCGGGTTAGACGAACTCGGCAAGCGGGCGCCCGGGGTCAAGCTGGGTATGGTCGGGTTCTGCTTCGGTGGCGGCATGACGTGGAGCATGTTGAACGCAGGCGAACCGCGTCTTGCCGTAGCTGCCCCCTTCTACGGGCCGGGGGTCAATGGTGCCGACTTCTCAAAATCGAAGGCGGCGGTGCTTGGTGTGTACGCCGAGAACGACGCCCGGGTCAACGCAAGCCGTGACGCCATGGAGGCTGCACTCACCAAAGCCGGTTTGGTGCACGAAATCAAAACCTTTCCCGGCGTCGGCCATCAGTTCTTCAATGACACAGGCAGTGCGTACAACCCAACGCAGGCCGAAGCGGCCTACACCGAGTTGATGTCCTGGTTCGCGGCGCACCTCGACTGACTCGGTCAGCCCTGACGGCGTTGGTGCGCCTAAAGTCTCAGCCGGGTGGTCTCGGGTTTTCAACGGTAGAGACCACCTATCCAACGCAACATCGACCGGCGTGCCGGAACGCAGTGCGCCTCAGGGACTGAGAACCGATGAACGACCACTACCTCGACGCCATCG
>JAYTKG010000418.1:0-2062 GCA_043730435.1 Acidimicrobiia bacterium
TACGTCGTTCGGGCGAATCCCTTGGAGAACAATTTCCGGCTGTACCGCATGGTAGACGGAAAACGCCTCCAGTTCGCCTCAGTAAATGTGAAAATGCCGACAAACCAGTGGCACACCATCCGAGTGGTTGCGAAGGGCGATCACATCACGTGCTGGTTCGACGGGAAACAACTCATTGACGCGCACGACAAGACCTATTCGACCGGGAAGATAGGTTTTTGGACGAAGGCGGACAGTGTGATCGCGTTCGAC
Source organism: Acidimicrobiia bacterium (assembly GCA_043730435.1). Classification (GTDB taxonomy): domain Bacteria; phylum Actinomycetota; class Acidimicrobiia; order Acidimicrobiales; family Ilumatobacteraceae; genus JANMCE01. Next base: position 253 of record JAYTKG010000418.1, read on the forward strand.
GATCTTGCAGTTTTACCACTCTAGAAGAAGTTAGAAGAAGTACAGATCTAAGGAGCGATAAAAGATGACAAAGCTAAGGAATGTTCGACTGGGCCTGGATTCAACAAGACTCTATAGGCTCTGGGGACCCCAAAGGGTCAGAGAAGTGCTGAGTGGAATAATTGCTGACTGGAATATTTAGGGGACGGCATGCCCAAGGACGCTTGCTCGCCGCAAATTTGACAATTGAAAGGGAGCCCATCAATGTTACGCCTGTTAACTGCTTCGGCCGTAGCCATATACATTCTGACCTTCGGGTTGGCGATTTCCCAGACAGGGGGTCGCGATGGGAGATCGGTCTTCCGATTCGATACCTTTGGCGACGAGCAGTTGTGGACGGACACGCTGCAAATGCAGCACGTCATCAAGAATGTCAGCCCGGCAACCGCTCTCTCGGTCGGCCTGAAAGTTGACTCTGACGCGCTGCCGCCGGCAGTGATCAACGCCATCCTGGCCGGGCGGGTGAATCTGAATGACCCAGCCGTCACCATCCAGTTGCTCAAGCTCAACGCGGTTGTCGGCGTCATTGGTAAAGTCGCCGGCGCAAACGATAACCTCGCGACCATCGGCATCACGTGCGCGCTCTGTCATTCTACGGTCGATAACTCGGTAACCACGGGCATCGGAAGACGTCTCGACGGTTGGCCCAATCTCGATCTGAACGTGGGCGCTATTATCGCGCTCTCGCCCGCGATCGCCGATAAATCGCCGTACCTGAGCTGGGGGCGTGGCAAATTTGATCCGCGCCTCCATGCCTTCGACGGCAAGCGCTTCATCTCGCTCAACAGCCCCACGCTGCCGGTCGTCATTCCACCGGCATACGGCCTGCAGGGCGTCGGATTTGAGACCTTCACCGGCGACGGCCCGCTTTCCTACTGGAACAACTACGTGGGTGTGACGGAGATGGGCGGGCATGGCGATTTCATCGACCAGCGGATCGGCCTGAGAATTATTCAGAGACCGGATCTGGTCGCGTCCAAGCTCCCGGCCCTGCTGGCTTACCAGCTCAGTCTGCCGAAGCCGCCACCGCCGGCCGGAAGTTTCGATGCAGCAGCCGCGGCGCGTGGTCAGGCGCTATTTATGGGCGTGGCTCGATGCTCGACCTGCCATATTCCGCCAACGTACACCGACGTGCTCAGCGGACCCAATCCGAACGTGCCGTTCCTGCACACTGCCGCCGAAACCGGCGTCGAACCGCAGTATGCCACCCGGAGCGCCACGCGTATGTATCGGACAACGCCGTTGCGGGGCCTGTGGCAGCATCCGCCGTACTTCCACGACGGCGGCGCGAGCGACTTGCCGGCCGTCGTCAATCACTACAACACGGTGTTGCCGCTGGGGCTTACGAGCGCGCAGAAAACCGATCTCGTTGAATTTCTCAAAACGCTGTAACGCACGACAAGACCTACTATTCGACCGGGAGGATAGGTTTGTGGACGAAGGCGGACAGTGTGATCGCGTTCGACGATCTTGCAGTTTCACCACTCTAGAAGGAATTACAGATCCAAAGGGAGCAATAAAGAACAAATGACAAAGCTAAGGAATGTTGGCCTGGGCTCGGTTCTGACCCTATCGATCGCATTTATCGGGCTAGCGAAAACCAAGGGACCATCGGTCACCATGAAAGGCGAAGCTGTCGACATAACGGCCGAGGGGAGTCAAGGCAAGCTCTACGTCACGGCCTGGTTCGGAGGGGTCGTCAGCATCGTGGATGTGGCCAGCCAGAAGGTCTCGACGACGGTGCCGGTCGGGGTACAGAACCACAACATCT
>JAYTKG010000419.1:0-4519 GCA_043730435.1 Acidimicrobiia bacterium
GTCAGCTCCGATCGTCACGCAACACCACCCGCATGTTGGAGCAGTCGGTGGAAATGTACCGGGGTCTGGAAGCCGAGACCGGCCAGGCCGTCGACTGGAATGAAGTCGGGTCGCTGCGGCTGGCGTGCTCGCCCGATCGGGTACTCGAACTCAAACGGCTCACCACTATGGCCAAGAGTTTCGGTCTGCCGATGGAGATCATCTCGGCCGAACAGGCGCAGCGCCTGTTCCCGCTCATGTCCACCGACGATGTTCTGGCCGCTGCGTTCCTACCGACCGATGGTTACATCGATCCGGCCAGCGTCACGCAAGCCATTGCCAAGGGTGCCAAGATGCGCGGCGCCACCATCGTGGAGGACACCAAGGTCACCCGTATCACCATAGAGGGCCGGCGCGTCACCACCGTGCACACCGACCAGGGCGATATCGCGTGTGAAATGGTGGTGAACGCCGCCGGCATGTGGGGCCTCGAAGTCGGCCGTCTCGCCGGTGTTCGCGTGCCTGCGTTCGCGGTGGAACACCAGTACATTTTGACCGGCCCGATCGCGGAAATGGACGCCGCTGACATTCGCCGCATGCCCACCATGCGCGACCCCGATCACCTCGTCTACTACAAGCCCGACGGCCAAGGCCTGCTGGTCGGCGGCTATGAACCCGACACGCTGGCTTTCGCCCAAGACGGCATACCCGTACCGTTTCAGCGCAAACTACTTGAACCCGATTTCGACCGCTTTGCGCAACTGGCACTGATGGCGGTCAAGCGCACCCCGTGTATTGAGAAGGCCGGGATTCGCACCGTTATCAACGGGCCGATCCCCTATTCGGCCGACGCCGATTTCGTCATGGGCCGCACGCCAGAGCTCGACAACTTCTTCGTCTCCACCGGGTTCCTGTATGGCATCGCAGCCGGCGGCGGCGCAGGCAAAATGATGGCCGAATGGATGCTGGAGGGTCGACCGTCCCTTGACCTGTGGCCACTCGACGTGCGCCGCTTCGCGTTCCATCACACCACCAAACACTTCATGTACCCACGTGCCGTTGAGCTGTACGGCCACCACTACAAGCTGAGTGCGCCGGGGTCGGAGAAGACGTCGGTCCGCGGTATTCGCCGAAGTCCGTTGCACGAAACGCTCCGTGCGCGCGGCGCCGTGTTCGGGTCACGCGGAGGGTGGGAACGGCCGAACTGGTTCGCACCTCCCGGTGTCGAACCGGTCGACGAGCCGTCATTCACGAAACCGAACTGGTTCGACGCCGTTGGTAAAGAATGTAGAGCCGTTCGCAGTGGTGTAGCACTGGTAGACCAGACCTCGTTCGCCAAATTCGAGATCAGCGGTCCGGGGGCACTGGCCGCCGTGCAGTGGCTCTCGGTGGCCGACATGGATAAGCCCGTCAACTCGGTCACCTACACCCAGCTGTGCAACGAGCAGGGCGGCATCGAGTGCGATCTCACCATGGTCCGAACGGCAACCGACGCCTGGTACGTCGTTACCGGCGCGGCCTTCGGCGCGCACGACATGGGATGGATCCGGGCACATTCGCCCGCCGACGGCACCGTGCAGATTCGCGACCTCACGTCGTCGCGTGCCGTCATCAATCTGTGCGGACCCCTTTCCCGAGCGGTGTTGGAGTCGGTATGCGAAGACGACGTCTCGGCTCAGGCATTTCGGTATGCGCAGGCCCGTGACATCACCGTTGGATCGGCTCCGGTACTTGCGCTGCGCATCGGCTACACCGGCGAACTTGGCTGGGAGCTCCACATCCCAACCGAATATGCCGGTCACGTCTATGACGTGTTGCGTACGGCTGGAGCTCCCTTCGGAATTGCCGACGTCGGCTATCGAGCCATTGATCGTCTGCGGCTGGAGAAGGGCTACGTCTACTGGTCCACCGATGTCACGCCTGACACCACACCATGGGAAGCCGGACTCGGCTGGCGGGTCAACCTCAACAAAGGCGATTTCTGCGGCCGAGCCGCTCTTGTTGCCCAGAAGGAAGCCGGTGTAAGCCAACAACTCTGCACGTTTACGCTGGAGTCGATGGCGTACCCGGTGAGTGGCGAAGCAATCATCGCTGATGGCAACGTCGTTGGCTTCACGACCAGCGCCAACTTCGGCCACACCGTCGGCAAGCCCGTGGCGTACGGCTACCTGCCCGCGGCGCTGACCGATCGAACAGACTTCATCATCGAGGTGTATGGCGAGCCGATTCGAGCAACCCGGCACGATGGCCCGCTCTACGATCCGACCAACAGCAGACTGCGAGGTTAAGTGGAACTCCAAGACGCGCTGCAACGCATCGCCCCCATCGTCATTGCATCACTGTCATCCGCTACCCGTCTCGCAGGACTGACCAACGTCAACTACCGGGTGTGCACGGCAGACGGCGATGTGGTCGTTCGTATTCCTGGTAGAGGTACGGCCGACTACATAGATCGGCACGCCGAGGAAATCGCCGCGCTGGTCACGGCTCAGGCTGGCGTGAATGTGCCGGTGAAATTCTTCGATGTGAGTGATGGTCTGATGGTCACTCAGTTCATCGACAAGTCCGTCACCATGTCACCTGAAGCTTTTGAGGATCACGGCGCGATCCGACGGGCAGCCGACGTGATGCGTCGTCTTCATCTCATTCCAAAGCCATTCGCCACGGACTTCAAAGTTGCCCCGGTCATCGCCGACTTCAAGGCAATGCTGGCCGCCAAGCAGGCACCGCTCCCCGAAGGTTTCGCTCAGGTCGAGGCCCAGGCCGACGTCGCCCTCGGGCTACTGGCTCAGCATCCCGTTACACTCGTACCGTCCCATTGCGATCCGCTCTGTGAGAACTTCCTCGATACTGGCGAGACCATGTACCTGATTGATTACGAATATTCAGGCAACTTTGACCCCATGTGGGATCTCGGCGATTTCTCGGTTGAGGGCCACTTCACCACCGAACAGGACGATGTTTTGATGCACGCTTACTTCGATGGCGCGCCGCCACCCGCCGATGCCGCCCGCATGGTGATCTACAAGTCGTTGTGCGACGTGCTGTGGAGCCTGTGGGGCATCGTGCAACACATCAACGACAACCCGGTTGAAGACTTCTGGGCCTACGCCGCCGAGCGCTTCGAGCGGTGCCGCACACTCATGGCTACCCCCGCCTACGCCGCGGCCGTCGCTGAATTGAGCAAGCCGTGAACCTCGCGAATGAACTCGCCCTCGCCCTTGAGTTGGCTGATATCGCCGACGCCGTGTCGCTCCCGTACTTCCGCAACGTCAACCTCCGGGTCGATCGCAAAGCCGACCGTACCGAGGTCACTCAGGCAGACCGGGAGACCGAAGCCGCCATTCGTGCGCATCTCGCGAAGAATCGCCCGGCGCACGCCGTACTCGGCGAAGAAGACGGCCTCGTTGGCGATGCCGATGCGCGCTACCGATGGATCATCGACCCCATCGATGGCACCTCCAACTTCGTCAAAGGCGTGCCGATCTGGGCCACCTTGATTGCCCTGGAAGTCGATGGCGAACTGGTGGTAGGTGTTGCGTCTTCGCCCGCGCTTGGTCGCCGGTGGTGGGCGGCCCGGGGCCTCGGCGCCTATGCCGATGGCAACCCGATTCATGTGTCCTCTATCGACACGCTGGCCGAAGCCCACCTCTCGCACGCCGGCGTGGCGCTGTTCGATTCCTTCGGCAGCCCAGAGCGCTGCGACGCGCTAGTGCAACTCACCAAAGAGGTTTGGCGAGAGCGAGGCCTCGGTGACTTCTGGATGCATGTGTTGGTAGCAGAGGGCGCCTTCGACATCGCCGTCGAGTCCATCGTGAACACCTGGGATCTCGCCGCGCTCCTGGTCATAGTGGAGGAAGCCGGCGGAACCTTCACCGACCTACACGGCCGGCGCCGCGCCGATGGCGGCAGCGCCCTGTCCACCAACGGCCTCCTCCACCAACCCGTCCTCGACCGCCTGGGCCTCTCCTGAGGGCTGCAAGCAATCGAAGTAAGGGCAGGCTCCAAGGCATGTATTAGGGCTTCACTCGCCTCGGCCGAGATAGTCCCCAATTCTGTTTGAGTCCATCAGGGTGGACGTACAGTCTGAACTCACCCGCCAACCTGTCGAGGGTGAACTGTGACTTGTCATTAACCCTGATGAGCCCAAACGAAAACCTCCGCCAGCAACCCGCATCTGCTTGCTCCACCCGGATCGAGACTTGCTCGCACGGAGCCGGGTAGCGTGCGGCGGGTGAGTGGACCGCTTGATGGGATTGTTGTTGTCGCTTTGGAACAGGCGGTGGCCATACCGTTTGCAACGAGGCAACTGTCCGATCTCGGTGCTCGGGTCATCAAGGTCGAGCGGGATGGTGTGGGCGACTTCGCACGCAACTACGACGACGCCATTGCCGACGGCTACTCCAGCTGGTTCGTCTGGCTCAACCGCGGCAAGGAAAGCATCACGCTCGACGTGAAGGAGGAGGACGATCTGCGAACCCTGCATCGCCTTATCGACCGCGCCGACGTGTTCCTCCAGAATCTCGCACCCGGCGCGGCC
>JAYTKG010000420.1:0-13519 GCA_043730435.1 Acidimicrobiia bacterium
GTCGCGCTCGGTATGCGTCCTCCACGGTGCTACCCGTGGCTCGCCGCCCAACAGCACCTCAAGGCCAACCTCATCGGTCAACCCCAGCCCGCCGAGCCAGCCGCCGATGACCGACATCGTCTGTTCGACCAGCACCCGCATCGGAAGCACGAACACCAGCCGTCGCGGGGTTGCTTCACGCACGGCCGCATCGGGATGAAATCGGCGACGGTACAGCCACGGGAGCACCGCAGCCATTGTCTTCCCAGTGCCTGTCGGCACTGCGAGCAGCTCGGGCAGACCCTCGTCGGCAAGCCTTTCCTGGTAGGGATAGGGCGAAAAGTTCGGGCGATCCGTCGCCCGGCGCACGAGTTCGTCGAATGTGGACACATCAGTCACTTCGAACCTCCTGGTTAGATCGCTTCACGGCCGAGCTCCAGCCGTTCGTTGGTTGAGCTGTTGGAACTTGTGAAGGTCCCAAGCCGGTGATCCACGACCGCGTTCTGGCGAGTAACTCCGTGAGCGCAGGGGCGTCGGGGACGAGGTCGTAGGCGTGGTAGTGGGCGTGGTCACTCCAGGTTCGCCAGAGGAGATAACCGTGGCGGGCGTCGGTCCGCTTGAACTCGGTCTCGAGCAACAAGAACCGGGACCGCCAATTGATCCGTGGGTGGTCGATTACACCCAAGGCCTCGTGAACCGCTGCCTCGATCGCTTGGCGAGCGACGATTGCGCAGGCCCGGCGAAACGCAATCGATGCCGGGGAACACGCCAGAATTTTACCGGCGCCGTCGTGCAGCGCGAGCGGAGACACCGTCGCAGTCGACGTCATCTCGTCCAGCCCATGAGGGCGGTAAGCGCTCGCTCGGTGTCCCTGAGCAAGTCCTTTGGGTCTCGACTGACGAGGTCGTGTCCGGCGTTGTTAAGCGCCCCAAACAAACTCGCGTAGGCGGCCGATCGTTTACGAAGCCGATCAGCGGCGCCGTCATCAACTTCGCCCCACAAACCAAGGCTTATTCGCGGCCAGAACTGTGTTTGATGACTCAGGACCTCATCGACGTGCTCCAGCGAAACGTGCTGGTCGAGAGAGCGACGGCGGTACCGACGAACAGCGCATTGTTCAACTGCGGTTCGACAGACGGCGCCAACGGCCCGGCAGGCAACGTCATGCGGGATGCCAGTGTTTTTCATGAGCGCGTAGGCATCATCGAGTGCACGAGTGACAGGATCAGAACAGCGATCGACGTTTACCACCGAACCGTCGAGCCGGGTTACACGAAGTACGTCAGCCTTGAGGTCAAGGCGTTCCACTGCGTCGACTAGGCGATCGTCGTGGGTGAACACAACAACCTGGCGAGTAATGGCTGCCGCGGCCAGGACTTCAGCAAGCCCGTCAACTTTTCGTCGATCCAGGGCTTGCACCGGGTCATCGATGATCAGAAAACCAAACGGACTCTCCACCTGAAGTGCTCTGGGCAAGAACAGCGACAGAGCGAGCGCATGAAGTTCGCCTTGGCTTAGAACCGAACGGGCGCTCGCGTCCATGCCATCTACTTGGCATGAGAGTGCGAGCTTACGATTTGGCCGATCAGCGACACCCGTTAGTTGGAGCGCTCCCATCGTGACGTTGCTCGTCTGCCTCAGGCTCTGCCATGTTGTGAGCACGCTGTCGCTTATCGCCTCGATGCGCCTGGCGCGTTCAGATTCGATCGTTGTCTTGAGCCACTTCCGAGCCTCGGTGAGCGCCTTCCTGTCGGACGTTGCGCCAACGGCCGCCTGCTCCGCTCGCCCCCATTCCACAAAGCTGGCAATGACCGGCATCAGTTGAGATCGACGGTCGTCGCTGCGATGTTGCGCCTCGACTCGCGCCTGAGTTACGAGCGGCCCCAACTCACCGATGAGACCCAACGCCATCGACGGGTCCAACCAGGAAGGATCAGTCAGCACTGCCCTAAGTTCGGAAGCACAACGGCGAAGATCTTCGAGTTCGTGGAACGTCTCGACCAACGATGGCACACGGGGAAGCTGTTCGAGGAGCCGTCCGTGAACAGCCACACGTTCACGACGGAACTCCGCAACCTCTGACATCGCTGCCTGCTGCGCACCAAGCGCAGCAACCAATTCCGCTTGTCGTTGATCGGTGATGGTTCCCTGAAGGCAAACGGGGCACTGCTCCTCGGCACCAGATTGATGAAATGCGATGGAAGCCCCGAGCAAACCCGCCAACTGTTCGGCACGTTCGAACTCGGGGGTCGACCTCTCCGCGATTTCACGATCGAGCGTATCGATGCTCTCCAGATCGATCATTGCTGCGGCCTCGTCAAACTCGTGTAGCGAGGCAACTTCGCGGAACACGGCGTGATCTTCACCCTGGACATCGGTAGCGAGAAGTTCGGCCGCCCCCAACGGTGACCGAGCGGAGGCATCGATTTCGGCGAGAAGTGCCCCGACCTCAGCCAGCCCTGATTCAGCCGCCACTTGCCGGGCCGTCTTGGCGGCCGCGTCGGCGGTCTTTCCGAGTGCCTCAGCAGCGCTGAGCCTGCCCGCGAGAGCGCGCTCCATTCGTTCCATATCGGCGAGGCCCAGGAGCGGGTTGAAGGCATCAAACAGCTCTGATGGCTTTCCACGAATGGCCGCACCTAGCCGGGCGTAAGGCAGAAGCGGGGGAAACGAACCCATTGCTTCAGCGATAGTCGAGGGTGACCAGGGCTCGGGCGTTGCGCCCTTTCGAAGCATCGTCGTTGCACCTGCACCGATGCCGTCCGATTCGGCCCATCTGTGCGTGAGCGTGGTCTCTGTCTTGTCGATGGTGCCTTGCAGCACAACCTTTAACCGAGCGTTACCGTTCTGATGCAGGTTTCGCCAGTTGGCCAACTCATCGGCGGCCGCCTTTTCGGAACGACCAATCGAGCCCGTCAATAACCGCTCCACAGCCTCCGCAAAGGACGACTTACCGCTGCCGTTAGCACCAACCACAACGGTGAGACCGACGCCAGGATTCAGCGACAGCTTCGCTTCCCGACCAATCCCTCGGAAGCCCTCGACGGTGACCGAACGAAGGTAGGCCGGACCCGCCGTAAGGTTGCACGGGGAAGCGATCCCGACATCGGACAATTCGTTGAGGATGAAGGTGGTGGCCATGTCAGTCAAACCTCCACCCGCCAGGGCGTCTACAAAGCTGAATGGCCGAACATCGGTCATTGTGATCCCTCCTGCGTGCTGCCCCTACATTTGGCCCCGCCTGGGCAACTAAACCGCAGAGCTTTGTAGTCTCACGCTCACACAGCGAGAGGTCAAGGAATCGTTAGTTTTGTCACTAAAACGACATAGACCAACACTATATGCCGTAGAAGTGCTCTCGTGTTCGTTCAAACCAACGTTATGCTACACTTTGTGGCATGAGTCGTGTGCGAATCTCTACCACGGTTGATAGTGACCTGCTCGCTCGTGCGCGGGCGAGTGTTCCCGAGACGAATGATGCCGCTTTGATGGATCGAGCACTCGCAGAACTGACTAAACAAATCGAACAAAAACGCGAGCGAGAGGTTCTCGCCCGCCTGCCGTATGACCGCGACCCCGAGCTGGACTTGCCTCAAGCACCGCTCCCCGACGGCCTGCCCTATGACGGTCCTGTTCCCCCTGAAGTCCAACAGCTTGCCGACGAGCGACGGAGGCGGCGATGATCGGCCTCGGCCACGGGCAGATCTGGTGGGCCGATATCCCCGACGAAAAGGTGAGGCCGGTGCTCGTCCTCACGCGCGCCAATGTCGCGCCGAGACTTCGTCAGGTCCTTGTTGCGCCGATCACCTCCACGATTCGAGGACTGGCCACCGAGGTCCCGCTTGACGAACAAGTCGGAGTCGCGGCGGGGAGCGTGGCCTCCGTCGATAACGCTCGGCAGATTCTGGTGAGCGACCTGTTGCGTCAGGTAGGAGAGATCGACAGCGGCCGATGGCCCGAAGTCTGCGCAGCGATGGCTGCGGTACTGGCTTGCTAGTCCCTGCTCATGGCTCGCAACAGGGCCATGGTTTCGGCCATGGGGAGACCGATCACGCCGCTGATGCTGCCGTTGATAGCGGACACGAAGCGGGCAGCCCCGCCTTGAACGGCATAGGCACCAGCCTTGTCACTCGGCTCGCCGGTGCTGATGTACCAGTCGACGTCCGCATCGGTGAGCTCGATGAAGGTGACCTCGGTACTGACCGAGAGGCTGGCCACCTCGGAGCCGTGACGCACGGCCACGCCGGTGTGCACGAAGTGGCTTCGGCCTGACAGCGACTGCAACATTGATCGAGCCTGGGCATCGTCGGCCGGCTTACCGAGAATGACGCCGTCAAACTCCACCGTCGTGTCGGCCGCAATCACGAACGCACCCTCGACCGCGGCAGCCTTCTCGCGCGCCAACCGCTCGACGTAAAACACCGGCCGCTCGCCCTCACGCGGCGACTCGTCAATGTCGGGCGATGCCACCGAGAACGCCACTCCTGCGGCTGCGAGAAGCTGATGGCGACGCGGTGAACTCGATGCGAGGATCAGCACGCGTCAGCCGCCACCGGATGCGCACATCTCGGCGGTCGAGCTTGGCGGTGACGCGTCGTCTCGGTCGTCGAGGTAGCCGTCTGGCAACGCAACCTTGATGGGCCCGTTCGCGTGGCCGCGCACGATGCGCTGGCCGCCCGGCGGCAGCTCGGCCATGGGATCAAGCTCGGCCAAAATATCGTCGAGCTCGTTGAGCGAGGACACCATACCGAGGCGTCGACGCATCTCACCCCCGACGGGGAAGCCGGTGACATACCAGCTGGCGTGCTTGCGAAACTCGATGATGCCGTGGTCGCTGCCGCTCCACTCGCGCAGCATGCGGGCGTGCTCGGCCATCACCTCGGCCACCTCGCCAAGGCGGGGTGCAGGAGGCGGTTCCTTCCCTGCGAACACGGCGGCGAGATCGCCGAAGAGCCACGGCTTGCCCAGGCAGCCCCGTCCGATAACGACGCCGTCGCAGCCAGTTTCGGCCATCATCCGCAACGCATCAGAGGCTTCCCAAATGTCACCATTCCCCAAAACGGGAATCGACAAAACATGCGCCTTCAATTCACCGATGGCGTTCCAGTCAGCCGTTCCGGCGTAGTGCTGCTCGGCCGTGCGGGCGTGCAACGCGATAGCAGCGACGCCCTCTTCGGCGGCGATGTGACCGGTCTCCAAAAACGTGAGCAGGTCATCGGAAATTCCTTTGCGAAACTTCACCGTGATCGGCACGTTGTACGGCTCGGCCGCCTTGACAGAGGCTCTCAAAATGTTGCGCATCAGGTTCCGCTTCACCGGAACCGCAGCGCCTCCGCCTTGACGCGTCACCTTGCGAGCAGGGCAACCGAAGTTGAGATCGACATGATCGACGCGACCCTCGGCGCAGACGCGGCGGATGGCCTCCCCGATCACCTCCGGGTTCGTGCCGTAGATCTGAATGGAGCGCGGCGTCTCATCTTCGGCGAACGACATCATCTTGTCGGTCTTGGGGTTCTTATGGACGATGGCCAACGCCATCACCATTTCGCTCACGTACAGACCGGCACCGTACCGACGACACAGCGAGCGGAAGGGCGCGTTGGTGACACCCGCCATGGGGGCGAGTACAACCGGTGGTGAGATGGTGAGGGGACCAAATGCGAGCGTCACTCCGTCTATTCTCGCTGGATTGGCTACGTTCGCGCCATGTCGATTCCTTTGGTGTTCCTTGACTGTGACCCTGGCCACGATGACTTCATGGCCATCCTGCTGGCTTCCCGGCACTGCAATCTGCTCGGCATCACCACCGTGGCCGGCAATTCACCACTGGCCAACACCACCAAGAACGCGCTCATCGCTGCACAACTTTTCAACCTTGACGTGCCGGTGCATTCGGGCGCGGCGCGACCGCTCTTGGAGCCGCCGGTGTTCGCTCCCGACATCCACGGTGAAAGCGGTTTGGCCGGACCAACCCTGCCAACGCTCACCCGCTTGCTCGACGGAACCGATGCCGTTGGCTACCTGCTGTCGGCAACCCGTGAGCATCCCGGAGCGTGGTTGGTACCCACCGGACCACTCACCAACATCGCGCTTGCCCTACGCGCCGACGCGACGTTGGTCGATCGCATCGCCGGCATCTCACTCATGGGCGGCGGTACGACGTTCGGCAACCGCACTGCTACGGCCGAGTTCAACATCTACGCCGACCCCGAGGCTGCGGCCATGGTCTTCGAGTGTGGCGCGCCCATCGTGATGTGCGGTCTAAACGTCACCCATCAGTTCCTGTGGGGTACCGAGGATGAAGACCACGTGCGAGCACGCGGTGGCGAACGGGCCGAGTTTGTGGCCGATCTCATCCACCATTTCGCCACGGCCTACAACTCGGTCTACTTCGGCATGGAGCGGGGCGGTCCGCTGCACGATCCGTGCGCGGTCCTCGCCCTCACCCATCCCGAGCTGTTCACCTTCAGCGATCGACACGTGGTGGTTGAAACTCGCGGGCAGTACACGCGCGGCATGACGGTGGTGGACCAGCGCTCGACCACATGGGTCAAACCGCCCAACACTCGCGTGGCTGAAACGATCAACGCCGACGCCGCCCGTTCGGTCATGCACGACGTCATCGCATCGCTCTGCTGAAACGTTCTCGAGAGGGCCGCCAAGACTCGACGAGAAGTGTCGGTGGCGTGTGTGGTGTACTTCTCGTCTTCCTCAAGATCCGGCAGAACGGTATCGGAGGGTAGGCCCGAACCGCTCCAATAGGGTTTGATGGAAACCGCCGACCCGAGGGAACCCGCAGCGTCCTCTACCACGTTGACGACACAGGACAACCCGAACACGCCGGAGAAGAGCCACGGGCCACATTCCCACGATCGCTGGAACTGGTGGATCCTCAACCATGGTCTGCTCATCGGCAGCGCGCTCATCGCTCTTGCGTTTGTGACGTTGGGTCTGCGGTTCGCCTCCGACCATCGCGGCGACCAAACCAAGTCGGCCACGACAACGAGCCAGACTGCTGCAAAAACCGTCGTGCGGCCGATACCGACTACGGCGCAACCAACAACAATCGGCAGCCAGGTGTTGGCCCAGACAGTTGCCCCTCCCCTGGCGAGCACGACGCCTGCGCTCTCGACGGCAAGCCCCAGTTCAACCGTTGCCGCCACAACAACACCCACAACAACACCTGCGACGACGCTCGCAACGACGACCACCCAAGCAGCCACGACGACTATCGCTGACACCACCACGCAGGCGGCAACCACGACACAAGCCACCACGACGACCGAGACCCCGGTCAGTGTTGCTGATGCGTCCAGACAGCTCCCTCATCTGCAACTGGGAAAGATCCCGGTTACCTGGGTGCAGGTAAGTCGCCGCATCACCTCCCGACCCGAGAGTCGTCCACCCGAACCAGCCCTGTCGTTCCGGTGGGTTGGCCCTCAGGGCGACACAAGTGTCCTGTTACAGATCGCGGTGTCTTCCACCATTGCGTCTTCGGCCAAATCCCAGACCATTCGCGGCCATGAGGCAGCGGTGATCACCAATGGCAGCGACACGTCGATTCAGTGGATGGAGCGGCCCGGCGTCGTGGTTGGCATCACGGTGCACGGCTTCGCCGAATCCGACGCCGTCACCTTCGGCAACAATCTCACGCCCGTCAGCGACGCCGCATGGGTCCGACTGATCGAACGATCCAAGGTCGTCAGCGCGCCGTCATGGGATCGGGTCCTCCTTGAGGATTGGTAGCCGATCGCCCGCTTCACATCGCATCGCATTCCGAAGAGGCGCGTCGGAACCACTACATCAGGAGAAGAACATGTCGTACACAAAACTGACGTCGTATCAATTCGAACGAGGCAAGGGCTTCACGGAGGAGTCAGTGCTGGCGTTTCGCTCGCTCGCGTTCGCTGCCATCGATGAGCTCGCTCGCAGCCAGCCGTCGTCCACCGCGACCTTCCCGCTGAGCGACGATGAGTTGCGGCTCGTGCTCAACCACCGCGCCGCCGCAGCCGAAACCGCGCTACCCGAGACCGCGCTACCCGAGACCCCGCTGCCCATAACGCCCGAACCAATGTCGTCCTACCTCTCCCGCGAGGTCTCCACGCCAATCAGCGCAGACCCTGCCATGGCCGAACTTCCCGACGCCTCGCCCGAAGCCGATCTCGGAAGTCCCCCAGATGACGATTTTGCCGCAGCCGCCCGATGGCTCGCTTTGGCGACCCGGAACGAAACCGAAGCGTATCAACCGTCGCTCGCACGCCAGCGTGGCTGAATCGAAACGGCCAACGCGAGCCTCACCACTTGAGCAGTCCGCACCGTTCCATTGACGAAATCTTGCGAGAAAATGGGCAAACGTAGTCTGATGTGGCAGCTGTGTGCCGGACTACTTTGATCACGTGACTTTGCACGCTGTTGCTAACGCAACAAAAACACTACGAGTGCTTTACGTCATCGACAGCCTTGCGGGCGGCGGCGCCGAGCAGTCGCTCATCGACATCGTCTCTGATCTCGAACTGTGTCGTATTCATTTAGACGTGGTGACGTTACTCCCCGACGATGGCTTGCTCACCGCTGACCTTATTGCACGTGGTGCTGGGCATCATTCGCTTGCCGGGATCGGCAGATTTGGTCAGCTCCTCTGGTTACGCGACCAGGTGTGCGATGGCACCTACGACCTCGTTCATTCAACGCTGCTGAGGGCCGACATCATGAGCAGGCTCGCCTGCCTCGGACGCACCGTCACCCTGGTCACCACACTGCCAAACGACTCCTATGGACGCGAGCATCGCCAAGGGTCGAGATACGGCAGCTTCGCGGTTCGCATGGTCCAGTTGTTGGAGATACTCACTGCGTGGCGGGTCGATTCGTTTCATGCGGTGTCGTCAACTATCGCCAACACGATGGCGAAGAGGTTAAAGGTCAAGCGCTCCAAGATCGAGGTGATCTGGCGTGGTCGAAATGCCGTTCGCCTTGGTCGACGGTCGCCCGAGCGGGGGCGCTCGACTCGTGAGCGTCTCGGACTCGACCTCCACGCTCCCACTGTGTTGTGTGTCGGACGCCAGGATTTCCAAAAGGGTCTCGACGTGGCCATCCGAGCACACGCGATTGTGCGTCAGACTTGTCCGACATCCACGCTCTTGCTGGTCGGGCGACCAGGCAACGCCACGACGCATCTGCGGGCGCTGTTGGACTCGGAGCTCGGGGCGGGCGTCATCGAGCTCGGACATCGATCGGACGTTCCCGATCTCATGTGCGCCAGCGACGTTCTGTGTTTTCCATCTCGGTGGGAAGGCCTCGGCGGAACGCTCATAGAGGCCATGGCGCTCGAACTCCCGATCGTTGCCTCACGCATATCACCGATAGCGGAAACGGTCGGAGACAGCGTGGCAAGACTGGTTGAGCCAGATAGCGCGGAAGCGTTAGCCGCTGAACTCCTGCGAGCAGTACAAGGCGCAGGAACGACGTCGGGAACCGACGAGGGGCGCCGACGCTTTGAAACCTTCTTCAGCAGCCAAGGCGCCGCTCAGCGGTTAGCAGCGCTCTACCACCGTGCAACGGGCGTTACTTCTTCGGTGCGGTAGCCAATGCCGGATCGACGATGACGGTCCTCTGGATGGTACCGGTACCGTCCACGAGCGCAATCGAAACACGGACCGTGGGCTTGGACATCACCATTTCAAACCGCGCCTTTGAGGACAGGTCAACGTTGACCATCGGTTGACGGTTGTCCCCCTCTATCCGCACAAGCGAAAGGTCCCGGCGGTCTGCGGGTCCGGCCACCAAGAGTTTTACCTGGGCTTCACTCGTGGACACCACCGACAAGGAAAGCGGTGTTGCGCGTTCGCTGCCGGACACACTGCGGGCCACTCCGAAGGCAGCGATGACGACGAGCAGCGAAGCGACGGACCACCCAACGAGGGCGCTATCACGCTGTCGAGGTAGATGAATCGTCGGGTGTTTGCCTGCCATGAGCCCCGTGCCGAAGAGGGTGATGGCCCAACCTGCCGACCAGCTTCGCTGCGTGAGACCCCACGGGCTGAGATGCAACAGGAACCCTAGCGCGATGAGGATCAAGACAACGCCAAGCAGCGCGGCCAACACTCGATCCATGGCGGTCTTCAGCGACGTGGTCGCCACGACGCAAGCAAGCACCGACGACAGCGCGAAGCTGATAGTCCTGAGCCAAACAGGAGCCGGGAAGATTGCCTCGAACAGGGTAACCAGTGCGAGACCGAGCAGTATGCGGCGAGCGTTCACTTGGACATTTCCCGAACGTCGTAGACCGCAACCTGGCCGTTGTCGTACACGAGTGACACTCCGGCAACAGCGTCGAACTTGGAAAGGGCGAGCGGGTTGATGGGAACTGCGTGTTTGTAGGAGCCTTCCTCGCCCTGCTCAAGGTAGACACCAACGCGCGGTAGCTGCGTTGAGAGACGGCGATCCACGACGATGTAGGTAACGGCACCCTGCTTCAGCGTGTCCGTCACGTTCTTTGTCACCTCTGGGTCGAAGAAGACGGGAGAGCCCTCAACACCATCACCGATGTGCGTAACGCTGTACTGCCTGCCGATTGCCGAAACCAGCAAACGATTGATTCGGTCTGAGAGGACGTGATTGTCGGAGGTGAGATTTGATGCCATCCACCTGGATGTATCGAGGTTGTACTGATCAACGGAACGGTTGTCAGCGGCCGCCTGGTACGGGCCGGGCAACCGAAGCCATTGAGGTCCGGAGCCGACCACTGTCCCGCCTACAAAGAGAACAACCAACGCAGCCAAGACCGCGTGACGCGTGAAGGCCTTCGTTACATCGAGACGAGTCGCGATCCACCAAGCGAATAAGAAGCCCAATCCCACGAAAAGGAATCCTGAGGCGCGATCGGACACTTCTGATGTGGCCCGAGTCAGGTGCCCACCGGGGATGATGGGATAGGTGAGGCCCACGAGTGCCAAGAAGATCGCTATGGAATTTCGCCGTTTCAACCATGAGCGCGCGGCGAGAGCTGCGGGCAACAGTCCGAGCATGATGAAGGCAACGGACGACAGCGACAGCACTCGCTCCCACATCGGCGTTCGATAACCGCTGTAGTCCGAAAAGAGCTCGTGGCGATCTTGACCTCGGTAGAACTGAAGAAGTGAGTCATACGAGTTCTGCCCAATGGCTGCGACATAGCTGATGATGGCTCCGCCGATGGTTGCCGTCCACACCAAAAGAAACAGCGCCAAGATGCCGGCAACGTTGCCGACAACTCTGGCCTGAAGGGTCTCGTTTCGTCTTGTACGTTCGATGCGCCACCACACGACCAGGGCCGCGAGTAAGGCAACCGACGTCAGGTGATGACTGACCGCAACTCCCATGGCGACCATGGAAGCGCCAACGATGGTGGATCGCCGGGACCGGTTGGTCGCCGTCAGAATGATGTACACGACGGCCAGTGTGAGCGGCAACGCCAGTGACTGATACGAAAACTGCGAGTTGAACCACAAATATTGCGGGTTGGTTGTGTAGACGAGTGCGGCGATACACCCAATCCGAATCGATTTCGTGATCCGCTGACCGATGCCGATCAGCGAGATTGTCATGATGAGTCGTGAGAGCCCGAGAACAACCATGCCCGCCATGTGCTCGGACACGCCCGTCAGATCACGGATACCAGCAGTAGCTACTTCGAGGCCCGGGTAGTAGGTGGAGACCGGGAGCGCACTGTTCTGAATAAAGAGACGATGCTTATCGATGATCAGGCGGACGGTGTTCATGTGCATGAGTTCGTCGTGATACGCGAACAGGTTGGGGTACAGCACGAATCGCGCGACAAGGATTCCCATGGCCAGCGCTATCGATACGATGACCCGGTCACGATCCGATGCGGCCTTGGAGACGATCATGACAGCGCACGGAATGAACATCACCAGCAGGCTGAGCCAGTACAGACTCACCGCCCACCACGCATCGGTGCGACTTCCGCCGGCCGCCAACGCGTGCAGCAAAACACCAACGGCTACGGCAAAGATCGCCGGACCGGCACGAGACGGACCAAGCGTGGCCGGGGTCGCCTCGGCGCGAACCTCCGCCATCGCAGGCAGTGTTACTGCTCGTTGGCGCCGGACTTTGGGGGTATGCCCGAGACGTACCCGCAGATCGGGGAGCACGGTGAGGGCCCCGACCGTGTTCACCATAAGCACCGCACCGGCCACGCCGACCACGCCGAATACTCCGACCGCAAGCCAGCTGAAAGACACCACCGTCGTAACCAGAGCGAGTTGCAGTACCGCTGATCGGTGCGTGGCATGTTCCACCCGACAGACAGCCTGATAGATCAGAATGACGGCGCGGGGAATGCAAGCCAATGCCAAGAGCCGCAGCGTCACGACCGAAGAATGGCCAAACGAGCCGTAGATGCGCATGATCCACGGCGCCAGCGCCACGACGCCAAGCACTGCGAGCGGCAGCAAGGTGATAACTCGACGGCTCGTCGTTCGCAACAGACCGGTCATGGTGTCGGGGTTGTGGGCAGCCTCCACCGTGAGCGCTGAGGTGAGATTGGAGACCAGCAAATCAAGGGTCATCGAAGTAATCAGCGCCAGGTAGAAACCGGCGTTCTGACCGGAACCAAGCCGGTGTGTCACCAGGAGCGGAAGAAGCCAAACCGCAGCCTGCTGCAACAAGCCGGTGGACGCATCTCCCAGGAGGAAGCGCTTCATGACAGCCAAGTCGAGGATGTGGATGTCTGCGGTTCCACGAGCGGGAAGGAACCGACGAAACACCAGCCAGTTGATGACGGGAATCAGGGCGAGAAGTGGCAGCGCCCACGATAGGACGAGCGACGTGCTCGTGCGATCAACGAAGCCGACGAGCAACACAATCTTCGCAATACCGAAGGCGATGTTTTCGATGGGGACCAGTGGCGCGCGACGCAGCCCTACCAGCACGCTGTCCTGCAAACTGAACATCGCCCACGCTGCGGCAGCAATCACGACCTGAGGCGCAGATAAACGCCCGTTGGCCAGATCCGAGTTGCGCAGCATGATCATGGCCAGAATTGACAACAACGAGGTAAGGCCGATGGCCATTGCGTAAGCCGAGCCAATCAACCGCACGGCTGAACGTCGCCCGGCACCAGGCAGGAACCGCATCAGGGTGCCCGACAGGTTCAACTGTCCAACCGCCGACACGAGTGTCAGGGCTGAGATGATGGCGCCGGCCTCGCCAACTGCCTCAGCGCTGTAGCGCCGACCCGCAATAACCCAGTAGCCAAACCCGGCCGCGGCCGTGAGGCCCGAGTTCAAGATAAGCGAGTAGGCCGTTTTAGACAGGGGGTTCGCCAGATGGTGCTTTGCTCGAAGCCGAATTCCCGCCCTCGGCTGCACCTGCAATCTCGCCGCCTGTTGCGGGGCGTCAACGATCACAGTGCGCTCACCGACTGCAGTAAGCGCTGCGCCTCCGCCAACACGTAACCGCCAGCGGTTGCCATACCAACGACCACGAGCGCAGCAGCGTTGTGGACGGCTGCCGCGTCGCGACGGACCAATGCCGTCTTCAGATA
>JAYTKG010000421.1:0-2780 GCA_043730435.1 Acidimicrobiia bacterium
GCCACAAAGAACGCGGCTACCGCACATGGAAAGACCCCCAAGGCAACTGGCACATCCAACGCCCCGACGGCACCACCATCACACCCGCCGCCTGACCGAGCCCCTTACGAGCGGCGGGTGCTCCGCCCAGCCTTCGGGCGTCACGAACGCAAGACTCTCGGCTTCCACATCGCCTTCTAGCGACGGCTACTTCACTTCATCGAACAAGGCCAGCACAGGGCCTATTGCGCTTGTGCCTTCGACTCGGCTGTGTTGCCCTCTGGAACCGTGAGCGGCAGCAAATTCATGAGGACACGCATGTCTGCTTGATATCTCCCATCCACAACATGCAGCAAGCCCTTCGCAACGAGCTCGTTGACATCGCGAGTCAAAGTCTTCGGGCCATTGGTTGCGTAGGTCTCGGCGAGCCTCGGGGTCAGTTGAGGAATGTCGTTCTTGGCGACCGGGTCACGGAGCAACAACTCTTCGGCGATAAGGGCGCGCCGCTCGCGCATATCCGGATCCCTCCCGGACACTTGACTATTGACGTACTCACGCCAGGTGAGCCGAAGCTGGCGGTCGTAGATCCAGCCAAGTTGCTCGGTCAATCCGCTGACGAACCCGTCGGCGCAATAGTTGAGGACCGGGTAACATCCCCACCACTTTCACTGGCGAACTGCAGCTGGCGGTAGTACTCGTTACGCGTCTTGTTGCAGTGGTTCGAAATCAGGTGTGCGGCGCTGGTTGGTGCCCCGCTGGTGACCAGAACCAGGTACTCGCAAAGCCGCGCCGTTCTGCCATTCCCGTCGCCGAAAGGGCGAATCCATGCAAGGTAAAGGTGAGCGAGCGAAGCTGATTTATAGACTACTACCAGGACAAACAGGTATTTCATTGCTGCAACTTGTCCACATACTTGTCCAACACTCTGTCCCGACCCGTGTCCTTCCGTTTCGCTATGAGAAAGAACCTGACCTGCTCCCTACGACTTGAAAAGGAAGGCTTCGTCTTCTGCTTCGAAGAACAGGGCCAACTCATCGTAGAGAGTCTTGTGTTCCGTGAGAAGAGGGTCGCTATTGACGATGGTGAAGGCTGCGTCGCGGGCCTTGGTCACCAACTCGCGGTCGCGGCGAAGGGAGGCAAGCTTGAGGTCGCTGCGGCCTTTCTGGGCGGTGTTCATGATGGTGCCTTCGCCGCGCAGGTCGAGGTCGACTTCGGCGAGTTCGAAACCATCGGTGGATGCCACCAAGGCCTCCACACGGGGATTGCCCTCGGGGGCACCTTCGTCCTTCTCGCCAGTCACCAGCCAGCACAGCGACGCAACCTTGCCGCGGCCAACACGGCCACGAAGCTGATGGAGCTGCGCAATGCCGAACCGGTCGGCGTCAAGGATGACCATGACGGTGGCATTGGGGACATCGACGCCGACCTCGATGACGGTGGTGGCGACGAGCACGTCGAGTTCGCCCCGCCGGAACTTCTCCATGGTCTCGGTCTTTTCGGCCGCGGGCAGACGCCCGTGGAGCAGACCGAGCCGAAGGCCGGGCAGATCAACCAACGACAAGCGATGGAACGTCTCTTCGGCCGATGCGACTTCGAGCTTCTCGCTCTCATCAATGAGTGGACACACGACGAACGCTTGCTGGCCGGCGGCGACGGCGTGTTTCACGTCGGCCCACACCGCTTCCTCCATCAGCGGACCATCGGCCCACATGGTCTTGATGGGCGTACGACCGGGCGGCAATTCGTCCAGCACCGACACATCAAGGTCGCCATAAACGGTCATGGCGGCCGTGCGAGGAATGGGCGTTGCCGTCATCACCAAAACGTCGGGCACGGTACCGGCCGCGCCCTCTTCGCCTTTCGTGCGCAGCATGGCGCGCTGTTCCACACCGAAGCGGTGCTGCTCGTCAACCACCACGACACCGAGACTCTTGAAGGCCACCGCTTCCTGAATCAGCGCATGCGTGCCAACGGCCAGATCAATAGTGCCGTCGGCCAGACCAGCCAACGTTTCGCGCCGCTCGGGGCCGGTGACCTTGTTGGTGAGGAGTGCGACACGAAGGGGCCGATCACCGAACAGATTGTGTGGGTCGGGCACTTCAAGCCCGGCCAACATGCGTGTGATGCCGACGTAGTGCTGGTCGGCCAGCACTTCGGTGGGCGCCATGAGTGCACCCTGATGTCCGCCCTGAACTGCGGCAAGTAGCGCGGAGACCGCAACGGTCGTCTTGCCTGCGCCCACGTCACCCTGGAGTAGCCGGTGCATGGGGTGGGGGCCGGCAAGATCGGCTTCAATCTCGGCGATGGTGCGCACCTGAGCGCCGGTGAGTCCGTATGGAAGTGCGGCATGAAAGCGACGCACGAGCTCACCGCCCACCTGATGGCGCAAGCTGAGCGCGTCACGTTCCAATGCCTTCTTGCGGAGCACCAAAACAAGTTGCACACGCAACAATTCATCGAAGGCTAGCCGTCGGCGGGCCTTCTCTTTATCGTCCATCGTCTCTGGGAGATGGATGTTAAACAACGCAGTTTGACGGTCGATCAGGCCGTACTGCTCCAGTACCGAGGCGGGCACCGGATCGGCCAGACCTCGTGGCTTGCAGCGGTTGAGCGCCGATTCGACCCAGCCTGCGATCTCCCAGGTGGCCAGACCGCTCTTTTCGCTCTGCGGGTAGATCGGCACGATACGGCCGGTGCGATCTCCGATCACGTCGACGATGGGGTTGGTCATCTGCAAGCCGCCCTGGAAGGTATCGGCCTTGCCGAACAGGGCCACGGTCATGCCTTCGCGAAGCTGCTTT
>JAYTKG010000422.1:0-7233 GCA_043730435.1 Acidimicrobiia bacterium
AGGCATCGCCGTACTCCGACCACGAAGCGGCCGCAGCATTGACCGCCGCGCAAGCCATTCTGCAACCTCAGTACCGCGGCACCGGCATGTTCGAGGCCGAGGTCACCGTCGGCGAAAACGCCGCCCCAATGGACCGCCTGGTTGCCTTCCTCGGACGCGACCCTGGCTGGACGGCTTAGCCCTTTGCGGCGGACCAGCGGCGGATAATGCTGGTGTCAGTGACGAAACGGACCGTCCCACCATTGGTCCAGCGATGCGCCGCCTCCTGCAGACAGTTGTCGAGGAGATCAACGACCGCATCGGCCTGTTCGATCGGTACGTGCACGAGGAGTTCGTCATGCAGGCACAACACGATGCGGGCGTCGAGCGACGCGCCGCGTGCCCGCACGGTGACCGCCCACACTTTGAATAGCTCGGCGGCTGCCCCTTGCACCATGGCATTGCGGGCATAGCGACCGCGGGAGGCAGCCATGGCGCGTTCGTCGCGATCGCTGAGTCCGTACGGCGTCTCGCCCATGCGTACCAGCCGTCCGCCGAAGGTAAGAATGTCGGTACCGGCCTCGCCCTTCGCTGCGGCCTCCTGCAGACAACGCATGGCTACCGGATAGGCGGATTCCAAACCCCTCAACGCCTGCCCTGCAGTACCGGAAGTCTGGCCGTACATCGCGGCGAGCACGGCGACTTTGGCGACCGACCGTTCGACCCCAAGCCGTCGAGCGACTGGCGCATAGAGGTCATCTTCGAGCGTTGCCGTGGCCAGCGCGGTGTCACCGGAGATGGCCGCCAACACCCGCGGTTCAATCTGACCCAGATCGGCGCGAACAAACACGTGACCCGGTTCTGCGATGACGGCCACTCGCATGTCGGCCGGCATGTTGTGCAGTCCGGCCTGGGCAGTCATGCGACCGGCCGCGCCGTCGCTTCCGCTCCACGCTCCACGCAACCGGCCGTCGGCGCCGACGTTCTCATCAAGCCACGAGTACCCGTACGTGGTCAGTACTCGTTCGGCTTTGCGCCATGTCAGCAACGCGTCGATCAGCGGATGAGCCGTGCGCATTTCCTCCAATCGCCAGGCACGCGTGTCGGGCACATCGATACCGATACGCATGAGCAACGACTTCACCTGTGCAGGATTGCGAAGGTCAGTGGTGTCGCCATCCGGGGCGTGAACGAGCACGGCTTCGTCGCGCACTCGGCGAAGCTCGGCCGCCTCTTTATCCGACAACGGGCGCGGTCCGACGAACGAACCGATGGCACCCTCGGCCGCGGCAATGTCAACGGGCAGCCCGTCGAACGCCAGCTCTGCGCACAGCAGTTCGGCCGCGGATTCAGACCGTGCCGTCGCCAACGGGTTGCCGCCGACCGACAACGCGGCCAAGCGTTCCTGCTGCAGCCCACACGCCGCCAGCGCGGTCGCTGCCCAGCGAGCGAGCCGGTCGGGAGACCGAGACCAGGCGCCTACCACCCACTCGGGCCGTAGGTGACCGTCGGGCCGCACCGGATTCTCGTCGTCACCATCATCGGCTTGGGTTGCCAGAAAGTCGAACTGTCCGACCGTGGGGATCGACTGCACCGACAGGTTCTGCAACGCCGCCCAAGCTCGGGCTGGGTCTACACGCCAGCCGCCAAAGAGCAGTCGGTGAACGGCAGCTATGTCCCAACACATCCCGACGCGAACACCGGCCGAAGTCAGTTGCGCTGGAGTCTCTTGAGACCACATCACCCAACGCGGACGGAACTCTTGGTCGATCCGAGCAATGATCGAGGGACCAGCGGCCAGCGACCATGTGCGATCTCCCACGGCCAAGCCAACTCCGAACGGGTCGCCAAGGGCCAATCCGATGAGCGACCCGCGCTGCACCCCTGCACCACGTAGCCCTTCAATCACCTCCCCGTCGTCCAACACAGGCCAAGTCTCGCCGATGTGCCGACCTGACCCCCGGAGCATTCGAGGTCGCCGCTCCACCGATCATGTCCTGTCCAGACATAATTCGGGCCGATAACGGTCGTGGACTCTAGAGCCGAAACAAGAGACAGTGGTCACATGAAGATGATGTGGTTCCACCTCATGCCGTATCCCGCACTGCCGGAGAACTTCAACAAGGAGCACCGCAGCGTATGGGTCGACATTGACCCCGCATTGTTTGATGCCGAGGTGATGGCCGACACCTACGACAACTACATCGGTCAGCTGGTGTACGCCGAGGATTGCGGCTTCGACGGCATCTGCGTGAACGAGCATCACAACAACGGGTACGGCCTCATGCCATCGCCCAACCTCATTGCGTCCGTCCTGGCGTCGAAGACCAGCCGTGCCGCTATCACCGTGTTGGGCAACTCGGTGGCGCTCTACAACCCGCCCATTCGCATCGCCGAAGAATTCGCAATGCTCGATGTGATGTCTCGTGGCCGCCTGGTGGCCGGTTTCCCGGTCGGCACCGGCATGGACACGTCGTACTCCTACAGCGAGAACCCCGGCACGCTTCGCCAGAAGTACGCCGAAGGTATCGACCTCATTCAGCAGGCCTGGCGGGCCGAGAAGGCATTCGCATTCAACGGCAAGTTCACCCAGCTGCGCTACGTCAATCCGGTGCCTCGCCCCATGCAGAAGCCTGGCCCGCCGGTCTGGATTCCCGGTGGCGGCTCAGTGGAAACGTGGGACTTCTGCGCTCAAAACGACTTTGTCTACGGAGCGCTCACCTACTACGGCTACAAGCAGGTTCGCGAAACGGTTGGCGGTTACTGGCGTCAGGTTGAGGCCAACGGCAAGGATCGCAACCCGCACCGCTTGGCCCTCACTCAATTCATCGGTGTGGCCGATACCGACGCTGAGGCCTACAGGCTGTACAAGGAACCGGCCGAATACTTCTTCAACCGCTCGCTGCACGTTTACGGGGGCTTCACCGATCCGCCCGGATACACCACCGAGGCCTCCACTCGCGCCAAGTATCAGTCGCAGGTGCGTGCCGCCGCTCGATCCAAACAAGCCAACCACGACCTCACCTGGGACGAGATGGTGGAGAACGGCTACGTCGTGATCGGCAGCCCCGACACTGTTCGTGAAACGCTGGAAGAGGCCTGCACCGAACTAAACGTAGGGCACCTGTGCACCATGCTGCAGTTCGGCAACATGAGTGACGAGCTCACTCGCTACAACACCCAAATGTTTGGTGACAAGGTTGCCCCGGAGCTAAAGACGTTGCATGCCGAGTGGGATGACCCGTGGTGGCCGCAATATGCGGTTGGTGGCACCCATTACGGAAAGGGTCGCGCTAATGGCTGACGTTCTCTATCTATTCGGCATCTTTGGCCACCCCGAATTGTCTCCTGCCATGCAGGCCGTCGCAGCTGCCGGCCACAACGTAGTCGTGCCTTCTGTTCCTGGCTTCGACGGCAACTCCGGCTTTGTGCCACCCGAGCAATACGTCGACTGGTACACGATCTTTTGGGACGCCATTGACGCCACCGGTATCGGACCGTGCCACGTCGTTGGCGCATCACTCGGCGGCATGATGGCGGCCGAACTCGCCATTCTGCGACCGGAGTTCGTGAAGTCTGTTTCGCTGCTGGCGCCGTTCGGCATCTTCGATGCATCGCACCCCGGTCACGATGTGTACGCGGAAGTGGCAGGCAAGCGTCCGGCTTACTTGTTTGCCAAGGACGTGCCCGACGTGTTCAGAAGTCGCTTCGCCGAACGGGGTCCAGAAGAGGCGCCTGTTTCTCGCTACTTGTGCGACGCTGCGGCGGCCAACATGCTGTGGCCCTTTGGCGAACGTGGCCTGGGCAAGCGTCTCCATCGCATCACCCAGCCGCGGCTCACCATGTGGGGCGAGCTTGATGTCATCTCGCCCGTCGGTCTAGCCGAACATTGGGGCGGCGCGCATGTGGTGACCGGAGCGGGTCACCTCATGGAGTGGGATGCGCCGGAAGAGGTTGGCGGCAAGCTGATCGAGTTTCTGGCAGCCCAGGGCTGATCAGGAGGCGAACCACTGCAGCTCGGGATCGATGCGGTACAAATTGGTATCTATGATCTGCGACGCGACTTTCACTGTGAGGTCAACATCACCGTGACATCGACGGCCGATGAGCCGCGCGGCGCGAAGCACCCGTCGTTCTTTCCAGCGCCGTGGGGACATACCGAAGGACGCGTCGGGGAGAAGCTCGCGGGTTACGCGGGCCAGCTGTCACACGAGCCATGCGTCACGTCCGTCCGAGGTCGAGGGTCCGTCCGAGATCGAGAATCACATCGGCCTGTGCCAACGCAGCAGGGCGAGTTGAGGCGGCCAGCACGGTGACGCCGTTGGCTCGCAGCCGTTCCCACAGCAGCAGTTCGGTCTCCACGTCGAGGGCGCTTGTGAGGTCGTCAAGCACAACGAGTTCGGTGTGCCTCACAAATGCCCGAGCTGCTGCGGCGCGTTGGAGCTGGCCACCAGACAGGCGGATACCGCGGCTGCCGATGCGGGTGGCGAGGCCCTCGGGGAAACCGGCCACATCACCATCGAAGGCAGACTGCCGAAGGGCAGTAGCCAGGGTGTCGCCGTCTGCTTCTTCGCCCAACCGCAGGTTCTCCACCAGCGATTGTGCGAACAGGGTTGGCGTTTGGGGCACGAATGCGCAATGCGGAGGGATGAAGAACGCCGCCCGATCCACAACGGTCTCGGTGTTCCAGCGCACCTGGCCTTCGTCGATCGGTATCAGCCCAAGGACGGCTTGCAGTAACGATGACTTTCCCGCACCGACCGGGCCGGTGATGATGGCGATCTGCCCGCGGCGCACGACCATGTTCACGCCGTGCAGGCCGCGCTCGAGGTTGGCGATGCCAACCAGTTCCAGTTGATCGAGGGGACGACGCACGGCGACCGAAGGTCTGGCAACCGGACCACCGCCAAGAATGGGTGCGACACGATGCGTCATCAGCGGATCGACCGACGCCGTGAGCGACGGCAACAGTCTCTCCATCCGCCCAGACGACACCTCAAACCGTCGATGGCCCACGAACAACATGGCGAGACGACGAGGCAGCCACACGAGGTTGCCGAGATACGAAGCAAACAGGGCCACGCTACCCGCATCCAACCTCCCGGCTCTGGCACCGAGCGCGGCGACAAGAAGTGAAAGCCCCAGACACAGATCGGCCACCGTGTCGGTCACGGTGAACATGCTTTCGGTGATGACCTGATCCTTCACATTCGCCTTCGCGCGATGATCACTCAACTCGTCGAGCCGACGTAACACCGCAGGACCAGCGCCGAACACCTTGACTGTGGTGGCTGCACCGAGAGCCGCGCCGAGGAATCCCGTGACTTCGGAGGTTGACTGGCGAGCAACGGCCCGAGCGCGTCGACTGCGGTGGCCAGCCGAATGATTGAAATACGTGAGCGCAACCATAGGTAGCACGCCAACGATGGTGGCGAGAGCGTTGATGCGGAACATGACGGTGATCGCCACTGCTGCAAAGATGCCGACACCCGCGATGTCGACCAGAGTGTCCACAAAGAGCAGGACGTCGCGAGGGTCATCACGGAAACGGCTGACAGCCTCGGACGGAGCTCGAGTGCGGGGCCCGGCCTCAGAACCTCCGGAGACGACCTGTGCGTGCACCATGTTGATCTGCAGGAGACCTAACCCGGCCTCATAGCCCCTTGCGTAGACGGTGGCGCCAAAGATGTGAAACACCGTAAAGATCCCCTGGCTGGCCACAAGCGCGACAGCGATCAGGTAGAAGCGTCCGGTCGAGCCGTGGCGCTGCAGTTCTCGAAATGCTGCGCCGGTCAGCAGCCCAGGCAAGACCGGAAATGCGAACAGCCCCAACCACGCCAGCGAACCCAGCCAGAACTGCTTGCCGCGGTAGTTGGCGAGCCGAACGCCACGGCGAATGTCGCTCCACATGCTCATGCGATCCACTCTTCCGTGCCGACCCGCGTCAGCCGGGCAAAGGCAGAGTTCGGGTCGGCCAAGAGGTCGCTTCGCGAGCCAAACTCGATCACCCGCCCACCGTCCAAAACGGCAATGTCGTCGCATCGGTCGAGGGTGGCAAGTCGGTGGGCGATAATGACGGCGGTGCGTCCAACGAGCAGCCGTTCGGTTGCGGCCTCCAGCTGCGCTTGGGTCACCGGATCAATCCTGGACGTGGCCTCGTCCAGCACAATGACCGACGGCTGCCGGCAAAAGAGTCGTGCCAATGCCAGCAACTGCGCCTCACCGGCCGACAGTCCGGCGCCGCCATCGGTGGTGGCCAGTTGTGTTCGGAGTCCGTTGCTTTGGGCCTGCATCCAGGAGAGCAGGCCCACCTCGCGCAGTGCTGCTTCCACGTCAGCGTCGCTCACGTCATCGTCGAAGAGGGCAACGTTGTCACGCACTGTTCCCGGGAAGAGCTGCACCTCCTGTGGCACCGCTGCGATGCGGTTGCGGAACTCGATCTCGGGAACGGTGTCACATGCAACGCCTCCGAACCGAACCTCGCCTGATGTGACCGGCACGATGCGCAGGAGCAGTCGAGCGATGGATGTTTTCCCCGATCCGGTGCGACCGACCAGCCCAAGTCGACGGCCCGCCGCCACGCGCAGCGACACGTCGGACAACACTTCGGCATCGCCATCGTCGTAGGTGAGGCCAACGGTGTCGAGGTGTACGTCGAGTCCGCCGGCGGGAAAGGAGCGGTCGCCAACCGCGGCCACGGGGCGGGCGATCAAGGTGGCGATGCGGCGAGCCGACCCGCCGGCGCCGGCCAACTCCCGCAGTCGCCAGCCAATACCTTCGATCGGACCACTGACCGCGGCCACCATCCGAAAACCAACGAGCACCGTCCCAAGGGTGATGCCTCCACGCGACAGCAGCAAGGCCCCGACCGCCATCATGGTGACCTGCGCGGCGGTAACCAGTGTACGGAGTTTGCCAATGACCTTCACCTGCTCGTGCAAGGTGGCGCTGCTGGCGAGCAACATCACTTGCGCAGCGTCGGCCACATCGCCAACAGCGACATGACCGGCCCCGAGCGTCGCAAGGTCATCGGCGCCACTCAACCGTTCCTCCACCACGCTGAGCAACTCGCCTTCGGCATCACGCGCTGCTTCGGCTTCGGCCAGTACAGCCGAACGATGAGCCCACATGAACCACGCCAGCCCGAGCATGTTGACCAGGAACACTGGAGCCAACATGGGGGCAAGCACCGCCAGCACAATGACTCCGCCCACCGCAACGAACACCACTGACAACACGCGGGCCACAAACATT
>JAYTKG010000423.1:0-4944 GCA_043730435.1 Acidimicrobiia bacterium
CAACCACGACTTCGCGGCTGGTCTAGAACCGACAGTCGCGACGCGGCGATGGCGGCGTTGCAAGCCGTCGGGCTTGATGGGTTTGCCTCCCGTCGACCAGAGGGTTTGTCCCATGGCGAACTGCAACGGGTCGGCATTGCTGCGGCGTTGGCCCACCGCCCCCGCCTGATCGTGGCCGACGAACCAACCGGCCAACTGGATGTCGCCGCCGCCGATGTCGTCTTCGACCTACTGGCCGAGATCGCCGCTGCCCATGGCACCACGCTGATTTTGGCTACCCACGATGAAAGCGCCGCTCGACTCGCAGATCGCATCCTGACCATTGCCGATGGCCGTTTGAGCAGCGAACGGCGACGGGACGAAGCAGACGCCAGCGTCGTCATTGATCGGCGCGGCTGGTTACGGCTTCCTGCCCGCGATGTCGATCGGGCTCGTCTCGGTGATCGGGCTTCGGTCACAACCCAGCTCGGGCGTGTGACGATCAGTGCCACCACCAGTTCGCAGCCACCTCCGGTCCCGGCCGCGGCCGTGACTGGTGCAGCAGGCCGAGCAATCGGCACCGTCGTCGACGCTTCATTTGCTATCAACGACACGGTTGTACTGCGGCCAACATCAATGCAGATTCGTTGCGGACAAATACACGTTATTACCGGACGTTCAGGGTCTGGCAAAACGACGTTATTGTCGCTTATCACGGGTTGGCTGCGGCCTACCGCGGGGCTCGCGACGGTCGATCCAACGACACAGGTGGCGGTGTGTCCAGCGGTTCCCGTGTTCGCCGACGGAATGTCGGTCACAGAGTCGATGAGCCTTGCGGCACGAATTCGTGGCATCGAGCCGGAGCGGCCCTTCATTGCGCACCTGCTGGGTGAGCTGGGCTTAACCGATTTGGCCGGTCGCTCAGTGAACGAGCTGTCCGGTGGAGAGCGGCAACGGTTGGCGATCGGGCGGTGCCTCGCCAGCGGTGCCACCCTGCTGGTCTTTGACGAACCAACCGCGCAACTTGATCGGGCCACCGCACAGCGGATCGTCAACCTGCTCATGCGCGTTGCTAGCAACGGCCGCGCCGTCGTGTGCGCCACCCACGACTCGTTGCTCTGCAACGCCGCCGACGCAATCACCGAACTCTGAATAGGGTGCGCCGATCTGAACGGTCGGCTGCGGCCGCCGACGCTACTGCAGAACCAGCATGCATGGCCGCACGACCGAAGTACAGCCCGACGCACGCCCCCTCAAGAGCGTGAGAGGCGGTACCTCTGTCTGGCCCCCTCCTTTGCCAAGGTCGCCCATCGCCCGATCGCACCTCGACGCTATTGCCGGGAATGACACCCTCAAAGTCGACGCGCCACCCGCAACCAGACACGGCGCCTCAGGCGACGTCACCATCCGCTAGGCCGACAGAACCATCAGTTGTCCTATCCGGCCATTGACACGCAGGCGTTGATGCTTGCATAATGTAAGCATGCCTAATGTGCTCGTTCGCAATCTTCCCGATGACGTCCACGCTGGACTTGTCCGCCGTGCTGATGCTGCCGGGCAGTCTTTGCAGCAGTTCCTTGCTCACGAGTTAGCGCGCGTCGCAGCATCTACATCAATGACTGAATTGTTGGCCCGGATTGCGACTCGAGCGGGAGGGCGTGTCGGAATCGACGCCGCAGTTACCGATCTCGACGCGGAACGCAACGCGAGATGATCGTGGTCGACGCATCAGTGCTCGCCAACGCCGTCGCTGATGACACCCCGATCGGGGCTCGCGCCCGGGCACGGCTGGCCGAGGCCAAATCAGGGGTGTCGGCACCTGACCTTGTTGATGTTGAGACAGTGTCCGTGCTTCGGCGCCGTTGGCGAGCGGGGGATCTCACGTTGGCACGCTTCGCCGAAGCTGTTGACGATCTGTTGGAGTTGCCGATCACGCGAGTTCCTGTCGGGCCTCTCATGCACCGAGCGTTCGAGCTACGAGACACCATCACCCCATACGACGCAGCATATGTTGCGCTCGCCGAAGGACTCGACGCAACGCTTGTCACCGGGGATGCCCGATTGTCGCGAGCCCCTGGACCACGATGCCTCATCAAAGTCCTGACGTGACTACACGGCGTTAGTCGCTTCTCAGGTACGGCGTCAGGATCTCAAGACTTCCATCAGCGCGTTTCTTGAGATTTTCGCGCACTGCGCCCGCGTAGCCCACCGCGGCAAGGCTCGCTTTATAGGGAAGTCAAGCCATCACGAAACCCAGACTCTCCCCCGACGATCCGCTGGGTTGCCCAGGTGCGCATCGATGGCGAGAAGCGCCGAGCGACGGGCAAGACCGAGGCTGAAGCCAAGCGCTGTGAGGCGGGCTTTTACCTGGTTCAGCGGCGGAATCCCACCTCACTGTGCACCGAATCAGCGTCGATGCATAATGTGTGGATGGGCCAGACCTTCGACAAACTGCCCGACTGGGAGTTCAGCACTCGGGAGAAGTCGCCAGGCGTTTATGAGGTGAAGGCTGTGCGCAACGGGCGGCATCAACGGATCGTAAGTCTGGTGGTACGAAGTGGCTCTGATCAGGCGTTTCGCGACTGGTAAATCCATCCCGTGTTATGGATTCCACCTGGTTCTAACGATGAACTACGGATGTCCCTTCGGCGGCGCCGACCCCACGGACCGGTGTTGCGCGACGGCAGGCCCTATTGGCTTGACGCCGATGCTCGATTGGGCGCCGGGCGATATCGCGCGCCCGGTAAGGGCCGAAGTCGTGCGGCGCGACTGCCCCGCAGATCCGTGTGACAAAGCGGCGATATCGAGTGCTGCCCATCGGCTCATTCGGGCGGGATGAATGCCCCACTTCGAGTGGACGGGCGTACAAACCCCCGGTTCGCTTAGCTTGCAATAGCCACGATTACTGCTTGAGGTCGGAGGCCGGGTTCGTCGACGCCTGGCCGCAGGTGACGCTCGATCTCCGTGAAGCCAGCCCGATGCAGTCGATCCGAGAGGTCGTCGACTGGCCAGTAGAAGGCCGTCACTACGCCGTGCTCGAATCCAACGAGTTCGTCCCAGTGGAAGAACCCGGCGACCAGCGCGCCTCCCGGCTCCATCGCTCGTCGTAGCTCTACAAGCACGCCGTCGATCTCATCCGGTAGTAGGTGAATCAGCGAGTACCAAGCCAGAATGCCGACGAGGGAACCGGTGGGCACGGGTAGTTCTTGCAGTGAGCCGAGCTCATACTCGCCGTCGGGGAAAGCGGACCGGGCGTGGATAATGAACTCTGGCACGATATCGATGCCGGTTGCGTTGACGCCGAGCGTTCGCAGACGCTCCGTCAGATGACCCGGCCCGCAGCCAACGTCGAGCACGGCTCCAGGCCGGATCGATAATTGTCGGGTGATGAGGTCGAGGTCATCGGCGTGCATGTAGTCGCTGCTTCCGAACAGTTCGATGTACTGCTCCGCCATGTTTCCGTACGCTTGTCGCACCAGTTCCATGGGCGAGGATCCTACGGTGGGCCCACGATTTCCGTAGGCTTTATGCAGGGTCCCTAGCTCCCGCACGAGGACGCACACTTTGATTATGTCGCGAGCAAACTCCGACCGCCCTATATCCGGCGATCCATGTCACCGACGTGGACCGGATCGGCGCACCTAACGCGACCGTGTCGTTCGAGCTTCGTCAGACAACGTCGAACTGACAACGAGTTCCCGGAGCATTCGCCAATCGGCTGTCAGCCGTCAGGAGGATGCAGCCCAGAGCCTCGGCAAGGGCGACGTAGCAGGCGTCGTAGGCGGCGACATTGCCTCGAAGCTCCCAGCTCCGCCGCAACAGCGGCCCGGTCGGATAGACCACAACAGGAAGATTCAACAAGTCGTCGATGGCGGTGTCAGCCTGGCGTTTCGTCAGTGCCCCGTTCGTAGCGTGCCGGCGGATCACCGACATCACTTCAACGCGGAGTAGGTCCGGACCGGCGAGTACTTGGCTCCTGATCCGATCTCGACAAACCTCTCCGTCGGGACCACCGTCGGCGATCGCAGGAGCGATCACCGAGGCGTCAACGACGAGCACGTTCGTCCTGCAGCGCAGCGATTGCACTGCTGCGCGACACCCGCCCCTTTGGCCGACGCTCGATTCGAGCAATCATCTCGTCGATTGTCGGTGTTGCCACCATGGCAGCGAGCTGTGCGGCAAGGTATTGCTGCAATGACTGGCCGGCGAGTTCCGCTCGACGCACAAGCGCTTCGTGAATTTCTTGGGGAACTTCGCGGATCTGGACGTTTGGCATGCATGCATATTACATGCATGTGGTGCGGATGCGCAACCCGATATCACCGGCCTCGAAACGAACCGCGCAGGCGCGTTTGGCTCGACGGGCCCTGCTCGCCAATGCCGACCCACTTATCGCCGCTGCCGGCCGCTCATCCTTATTTGAAAGGCACTAGTTCTAAGCTGGGCTGATGTCGCCCGGTATGCGTGGGGTGATTTCGTAGTGTGTGTCGAACTGGCTGCTGAAGCCGACCACCCGCACGCGCTGCCCCACCGCCAGGGCGCTCACATCAATGCCGGTCGAGGCATACACAAACACCTGCACCTCGCCGCTGCCATCGTTCACGAACACTCGGTAGCCATAGGGCAGATCGTCGCCGACTGGCTGCGTGATCGTCCCGACGACCTTGACCAGACGGCCTTCGCTGGCCTCGCCGATCGCGCTGGTTGCTAGACGCTGCGGCGCAACATTCGGGCCGACGCCGAGCGCCTTGACATCGGCAGGGCTGTTAACGACCAAGATCAGCAACCCAAAGCTGTCGGCCAGTCGGCCGGTCGCGCGCGCCAGCCAGCGGGGCGCCAGGCCGAGGTTGGTGGCGATGCTGACATAGATGCCGCCGCTGTGATCCTGGATGGCAAAGCCCTGGTCGAAGGTGCCGGAGCTGAACACGCCGGATGGCATCGTGAGCGCGCCCTGCACTGTCACGG
>JAYTKG010000424.1:0-6555 GCA_043730435.1 Acidimicrobiia bacterium
CGCATGCTGAAGGAATTCAGCGGCGACGGGGGCTGCGTAAATGCCCTCAGCCATGAAGTGGTGGCACCGATAGCGAAGGACGCAAACCAGTTCCGTGGCCAAAGCCTCATTCAAGACTGCTATGACGCGCTGCCGATCCGCGCCGTAGGCCTCGGTAACCGGGCCTTTTTCAATATGGGCGCGAGCGTTGCTGCGCAGGGTTGCTATGTCGGATCGAAAGTCATTCACATTGACTTCGTACCCGTTGTCCTGATCGCCTAAACGTGGGAAAAACATTTCGATCTGAGCGCGGGCTGGCCGGCACATCTGAACTTGTTTTGTCACCGCCCGTTAACGCATCGGGCGGACTGGGCGTCGGCCCAGCCCGCCTCGAGCGGCTCACCAGTCGCACCAACCGGTGTCTCCTGTCACCCCCGCCAGCGAAGCAGGCAGTGGCTCAATGAGTGCGAAGGTTTGCTTCCCCGTCACAGGTCGTTTCAAACATGAATTCGCACAGGTTCGTGAGCCGAGCCCGTCTACCAACTTTCCTTCAGATTCGTCGTCCGATGTGTGCATGGGAATAGCGTCGGTGTTATCGAAGGCGCGACCACGACACATGCGATTCATTGGTTACAATGGGTATTCGTGGGCGTCTCCCCCGAACCATTCTCAAGCGGCGTGGCTGCCTCGAAGGTTCGCGGCGATTCGATGTCGGCGGATGTCGCATTTGTTCGGGACGCACCAGCCGTGGCTCCGGTGCCGATCGAACGAACCGATGTCGAACTCCGGCCTGATTCCGGGCGTGTCATAGTCAGACCATTCCTGCCGAACGAGCAGATCCATCCGGACGACGGTCTCCTAGCCCGAGTCCTCGCTCTGCCTGAGAGCGAGGTCGCGGGAATACTGAACGCCGCCCGGGCGAAGTTCGAGCATCGACACATGAACCTCGAAGCGGTGCTCGACAGCCACTTTCAATACGTGACCCGAAGCAGCACCGCCGAATGTTCGGAACTTTCGAAGGAACGCCAGCTTCTTGTCGGCGCCTACTACACACAAGAATTCTCGATCGAAACTGCGGCGCTCACGAATCCATCTATCGTCGCCCATCCCGATCAGACGGGTCTCGATCCAGGGGCGCTCCGCTTCATTTTGAGCCTGCGATCTATCGGTGAAGGCCATCTGTCGTCGATTGAGTTTCGCACTGGCATCAGTGACGTCACGGGTGCGATCACGGTGGACCCGCCGTCACGATACGCCGTCACCGGAACCCATTGTCCGTCGGTCTTCGATAAGGCATCGTTCTGCGAGAAATTGGTTGAGATGGACGCCTTCGATAGCACCACTCAGCTGGTCGCCGACCTCCTGTCGGATCCGTTCGAGTTGCACGAACTCGACGCAGCAATTGCAACCGTGGAGGGCAAGCGCGCACCGTGCCGCCTGACCGAGATGGCCACGAAGGCCATGCATTGGCTGGCAACGTCCAACTATCGGGTGACCTTCGAACCAGAATCAAGACTCTCGGAACGAGTCATCTTCCCGTGGTCGCCCATCGAGAGCCACGGCTTGGAAGATGCCCGTTTCGTGCGGTTCACAGAAGATGACGGATCCGTCACCTATTACGCGACGTATACGGCTTTCGACGGATTCCGAGTCTTACCCCTCATGATGGCCACAAGCGACTTTGTGACATTTGACGTATCTACGCTCAGCGGGCCGTGTGCGATGAACAAAGGGGCGGCATTGTTCCCTCGAAAAATCGGGGGGAAGTACGTGGCCTTGTCACGATACGACGGGGAATCCAACTACGTGATGAGTTCCGACAATGTTCGGATCTGGGATTCGGCCGACAAGCTCGAATCCCCTGAACTTTACTGGGATCTGGCGAGAGCAGGCAACTGCGGATCACCGATCGAGACCGAGGCCGGTTGGTTGGTAATAACCCATGGCGTTGGACCGTTCCGGGTATACAGCCTCGGCGCTATCCTGCTCGACATCAACGATCCAACTCAGATCATCGGACGACTCGACCAACCACTCCTGACCGTGACCGAGGAAGAACGCGAGGGCTATGTCCCGAACGTGGTCTACTCGTGCGGGAGCATGATTCACGGCGACGACCTGCTCCTCCCGCACGGACTGACCGACACCACCACTCGAATCGTGCGCGTACCCCTCAAGGCTCTTCTCGACAGGCTCCTTGGATAGCAAGTCCGTTGTGTGGTCAACGAATCGATGTCTTCGTCGGGCCGGTTTCTCTCAGTGATGCCCGGCGGAGCGAGCCTTGGCCTGGAGCGTTTCGAGCACGTGAACGAACGATTCGTGGAACGCAGCGACGCCTTGGTCTTCCAGCGTGAGGCCTACATCATCCATGTCGACGCCGACCAGCGCCAGCCGTTCAAGAACCGAGGCGGCTTCGTCGGCGCCCGCTTCAATAGTTCGCTCGATGGTGCCGTGGTCCTCGAACGCCACGATGGTCTTTTCGGGGATGGTGTTGACCGTGTCGGGGCCGATCAGGGAATCGACGTAGAACGTGTCGGGGAAGGAAGGATTCTTCGTTGACGTCGACGCCCACAGGGGTCGTTGTAGGTTTGCTGCACTTTCGGCAAGACGAGTCCACCGGTCGTCGGTGAAACGTTCGCGGAATAATTGGTAGGCACGCTTGGCCTGTGCGACGGCGGCTTGGCCCCGCAGAGCCAGCGCGTCGGGAGTGGCGATGACCTCGAGGCGACGGTCGACCTCGGTATCGACGCGGCTCACGAAGAACGACGCGACACTGTGCACCCGACTGAGGTCTCCGCCCTTTCTCAGGAGCTCCTCGAGACCGGCCTGATACGCGTCGATGACCGCGCGGTATCGCATGAGCGAGAAGATCAGCGTGACGTTGATGCTGCAACCTTCGGCGGTCATCGCCCCGATCGCAGCGATGCCTTCGGCCGTTGCCGGGATCTTCACGAGCAGGTTGGGCCTATTGATCCGCGCATGGAGTTCACGCGCAGCCTCAATCGTGCCGTCGGTGTCACGCGCCAGATCGGGAGCCACCTCGATCGAAATGAAGCCATCGGCCCCGGCGCTGGCGTCGAACGTCGGGCGTATCAGGTCCAGGGCCGCGATTACATCGTCCACGACGAGCGTCCAATACGCATCGTTGGTGGTGATACCGGCACCCTTCAGGGACGCGAACTGCTCATCGTAAGCGTCGGAGCCTTCGATGGCCTTGGCGAAAATGGTTGGGTTCGCGGTCACCCCCCTGATTCCGTCAGCGATGAAGCGCCCAAGGGTGCCGTCGCGCAGGTACGACCGAGTCAGGTTGTCTAGCCACGGGCTTTGTCCCTGTTCCTCATAAAGCCGCTGCAGCATCCCCATCAGATGTCGCGCTTCGCAGGCGCCACGACCAGTATGGAAACGCTCGCTGCCTGTTCATTCATGTCGGTCATCTCCCGTTCTTGTGAAGCAGAGCCCACTACCGATCAATACCCGTCGTCGTTCCGATTCAAACGCCACCGACCACGCCACGAACGAACAAAGCCACGGACGTTTACCGTTAGCCGACAATGGGGAAAGGAGCGGCATGAAAGCCATCCGAACCGAAATCCGCATGACACAGCGCCGTAAGAATGTTGGGGCTGAATCCGATCCCATCCCGATGCCACCAGCACCGAGCCCGATGCCCCCATCGCCAGGCCCCGTGCCACCTTCGCCGGGCCCCATGCCTCCGCAGCCCGAGCCCGTGCCAAACCCGATGCCTACGCCTTCTATACCCGATCCGGTTCCGCAGATGGCGCCTGCGTGCTGAGTTGGTGAAAATCTGGGCCAACATCGACGGCCATCGTGCTCTGAACGACGGGGCATGGAGTGAGCGCGGCGTATACGACACCGATGGGCGACGGCCGTTCCGAGACAAGGTGATGCGCCGCGGTCAGCGTGCAACGCGATACGCGCCTCGCAAGGCGAGGCGATCGGGTTTCACATCGAATCGCTTCGCCAACGTCGGCATGCGGCGGCAATCTCGACATGTTCGCCCGTCGCCACGACGATTGCAGCAGCCCGACTGTTAGCGCCGCTGACGTCGGTGTCCTGGCCATACGCGGTTGTATTGGCGACCGGGTCGAGTTCCAGGCCAAGAAACTCGAGGCCCTCGACGGCGCCAGCGCGAACTGTTGCCATGTGCTCACCAACTCCGCCGGTAAAGGCCAGGGCATCCACGCCCCCCAGTACCGCTGCCATCGCTGCTATTCCCTTGCGTAGTCCGTGAAGGAACACCTCGAGAGCCAGCGTTGCACGCTCGTCACTTTGCCCGGCACGATTCACAATGTCGCGCATGTCCCCCGTACCATCGCCAAGGCCCGCCAGGCCGCTGCGGTTGTACAGACCGTCGGTCACCTCGCTAGCCGTTAGCTCAGTATTGGTCACCAACCAGAGAATGAGCCCGGGGTCAACCGACCCCGACCGAGTCGCCATTGTTAGACCTTCGAGCGGCGTCAGGCCCATCGTCGTGTCCACCGATCGACCGTCTTGAATGGCGCACAGGGATGAACCCGACGCCAGGTGGCAACTCACGATTCGTGACACACTCCGCCCGGCGATGTGTTGGGCGACCGACGCCACGTGCTCGTGAGAAAAACCGTGAAAGCCCAGGCGACGAAGGCGCCAACGGTGACTCCACTCAGCAGGGATCGCGTACGTGCTGGCCGACGCTGGCATTGTCCGATGGAAGTGTGAGTCGAAGCAGGCGATGTGGGGCAGGGTAGGGACAAGTGATCGGACAGCGCGAATACCGCTGAGCACGCGTTCCTGATGAAGTGGGGCCAATGGTGTTGCTGCCGCGATCTGGCTTTCGAGCCGGGCGTCTATCAACGAGGGCAATGCACTTTCCCCGCCGCTGTGCACGACGCGATGCCCGACCTGGTCAAATGGCGGAGCTTCAGCAAGGAAGTCGTTAAGGACGGTTTTGTCCGTGCCGTCCCACGGATCGATCAGCCGATCAACAAGCGTCCTCCCATCCGCGGCCACGACCGACAGTTGGATCGTAACGCCGCCGACATTGACGACGAGTGTGCTTCCAGCATCGATGTCTTGCAGTTGATCCATAGTGAGCCCGTACCCCAATCTCGACGGGTATCAACCAGTGGTCCGGTCGGGCCAGGTCCATCCGGAGATGGCCGGGTGATCTTCGCCGTGGTCCCGGGTGTACTGGCGAGCGTCGAGCCGAGCGTCGACCATCTGTTGACGCAAAGTTGCGCATCGACTGCCGAGCGATGGCACTCGGTCGATGACATCAGTAACGAGATGGAAGCGGTCGAGATCGTTCAGCATCACCATGTCGAATGGTGTGGTCGTCGTTCCCTCTTCCTTGTATCCGCGCACGTGCATGTTGTGGTGATTGGTTCGACGATAGGTGAGCCGGTGGATTAGCCAGGGATACCCGTGATACGCGAACACCACCGGTTTGTCGTTGGTGAACAGGGCGTCAAAATCGCGATCAGCCATGCCATGCGGATGTTCGGTTGGCGGCTGGAGACGCATGATGTCGACCACGTTGACCACCCGAACTTTCAGGTCGGGAAGATTGTTTCTGAGCAGATTGGCGGCGGCAAGGGTCTCGAGTGTTGGCGTGTCGCCGGCGCAAGCAAGAACGACGTCCGGCTCGCCATCGGTGTTGCTTGCCCATGGCCAGATACCGAGCCCGCGCGCGCAATGCGCAATAGCCTCATCGATGCCGAGATACGTCAACGCCGGTTGCTTGCCAGCAACGATCACGTTCACGTAGTTCCGGCTGCGCAGGCAATGGTCCGTGACCGACAGCAACGTGTTGGTGTCGGGCGGCAAGTACACGCGAACAATCTCAGCTTTCTTGTTTAACACGTGATCAATGAAGCCGGGGTCTTGATGTGAAAAGCCGTTGTGGTCTTGACGCCAGACATGTGACGTGAGCAGATAATTCAACGACGCTATCGGTGCCCGCCACGGAATGTCGCGTGTGGTCTTCAGCCACTTCGCATGCTGGTTGAACATCGAATCCACAATGTGGATGAACGCTTCGTAGCAGTTGAACAGCCCGTGGCGTCCGGTGAGCAGATAGCCCTCGAGCCAGCCCTGGCACAGGTGTTCCGACAGCACTTCCATGACGCGTCCGTCGGGTGCGAGTTGGTCGTCTCCGGGAATGATTGCGGCGTTCCAGGCTTTGTCGGTCGCTTCGAAAACTGCAGTCAACCGGTTTGAGGCCGTCTCGTCTGGTCCCATAATGCGGAACCGGTCGTTGTTCCTCACGATGATGTCGCGAAGAAACGTACTCAACACTCGCGTTGCCTCACTGAACTTGGTTGCCGGGTGATCCACCGGCACCGCGTACGTCC
The DNA here is from genome assembly GCA_043730435.1 of Acidimicrobiia bacterium. Classification (GTDB taxonomy): domain Bacteria; phylum Actinomycetota; class Acidimicrobiia; order Acidimicrobiales; family Ilumatobacteraceae; genus JANMCE01. Next base: position 6,333 of record JAYTKG010000424.1, read on the forward strand.
GGAAGTCGGGCATCACCAAGTCCCGTAGGAGTCGGCCCCCATTGGCGTGCGGGTTGGCGCTCATACGCCGGTGTCCAGAAGGGGCGAGGGCTTGAAGTTCCGGAGTCAATTGACCGAACTCGTCGAAGAGTTCGTCAGGACGGTAGCTGCGCATCCATTCTTCGAGCAGCGCACGATGTTCGGCGTTCGTGCGAGTCTCGGCGAGCGGCACCTGATGAGAGCG